>NZ_AEWE02000037.1:0-28120 GCF_000190455.2 Pseudomonas sp. TJI-51 | reverse complement strand
CACCGCCGGCCCCTGCCAGCAGCCATGCGCCGGCGGCGGGTGTGGGCAGCCCGGCAGCGGCGCGCAGTGCGTTGCCGGCTCGGGCCCCGGCAGCCGTGCCCGCTGCGGCTGCGGCGCCTAAACGCAAGCCTTACAAACTGGTGGCCATCGGTACCTCCACCGGCGGCCCGGTAGCCCTGCAGCGGGTGTTGACCCAACTGCCGGCCAACTTCCCTGCACCGATCGTGCTGATCCAGCACATGCCGGCTGCGTTCACCAAGGCGTTTGCCGAACGCCTGGACAAACTGTGCCGCATCAGCGTCAAGGAAGCCGAAGACGGTGACATGCTGCGCCCAGGCCTGGCCCTGCTGGCCCCGGGTGGCAAGCAGATGATGGTCGATGGCCGTGGCGCGGTGAAGATCCTGCCGGGCGATGAGCGCCTGAACTACAAGCCGTGCGTGGACATCACCTTCGGCTCGGCGGCCAAGTCATATGGCGACAAGGTGCTGTCGGTGGTGCTGACCGGTATGGGTGCCGATGGCCGTGAAGGTGCGCGCCTGCTCAAGCAGGGCGGCAGTACGGTGTGGGCCCAGGATGAAGCCAGCTGTGTGATCTATGGCATGCCCATGGCCATCGTCAAGGCCAACCTGGCCGACGCGGTGTATAGCCTGGACGAGATCGGCAAGCACCTGGTAGAGGCCTGCGTCTGATGGACGTGCTGAGCCTGATCGGCCTGATCCTCGCCTTCGTTGCCATTGTCGGTGGCAACTTCCTCGAGGGTGGCCATGTCGGTGCCCTGGTCAATGGGCCGGCGGCATTGATCGTGCTGGGCGGCACCTTGGCGGCAGCACTGCTGCAGTCACCGCTGGCCTCGTTCAAGCGGGCCCTGCAGATTCTGCGCTGGATCCTGTTCCCGCCCAGGGTCGACCTGGCGGGTGGCATCGACCGGGTGGTGAACTGGAGCCTGACCGCGCGCAAGGAAGGCTTGCTGGGACTGGAAGGGGTGGCCGACAGCGAGCCCGACCCGTATGCGCGCAAAGGCTTGCAGCTGCTGGTCGATGGCGCCGAGCCAGAAGCCATTCGCAGCATCCTCGAAGTCGATTTCCTGACCCAGGAAAGCCGCGATATCCAGGCGGCCAAGGTGTTCGAGAGCATGGGCGGGTACGCGCCTACCATCGGCATCATCGGTGCGGTCATGGGCCTGATCCACGTGATGGGCAACCTGGCCGACCCGTCGCAACTGGGCAATGGCATCGCCGTGGCCTTCGTCGCCACCATCTACGGTGTGGCCAGCGCCAACCTGGTGCTGCTGCCGATCGCCAACAAGCTCAAGGCCGTGGTCATGCGCCAGTCGCGCTACCGCGAAATGCTGCTCGAAGGCCTGTTGTCGATTGCCGAGGGCGAAAACCCGCGCTCCATCGAGCTGAAGCTGCAAGGCTTCATGGAGTAACCCATGCGCCGCCGTCGTCATACCGAGGAACACGAAAACCACGAACGCTGGCTGGTGTCATACGCCGACTTCATTACATTGCTGTTCGCATTTTTTGTGGTGATGTACTCGATTTCGTCGATCAACGAGGGCAAGTACAAGGTCATTTCCCAGGCGCTTCTCGGGGTGTTCAACGACCCTGAGCGCAGCATGAAGCCCATCCCCGTGGGCGAGGAAAAGCCATTGACCGTGCGCCCGGCCGAGCCGCTGGTCAACGACAGCGAGCAGACCGAAGCAGGCCTTGCGGCAACCAATACCGATCCGCTGAAGACCATCAGCGATGACGTGCGCGATGCCTTTGGCGACCTGATCAAAAGCAACCAGATGACTGTGCGCGGCAACGAACTGTGGATCGAGATCGAGCTCAATTCATCGCTGTTGTTCGGCAGTGGCGATGCCATGCCCAGTGACAAGGCGTTCGCCATCATCGAGAAGGTGGCCGATATTCTCAAGCCGTTCGCCAACCCGGTACATGTCGAGGGTTTCACCGACAACCTGCCGATCCGTACCGCGCAGTACCCGACCAACTGGGAGCTGTCGTCGGCGCGGGCGGCGAGCATTGTGCGCCTGCTGGCCATGGAGGGGGTGAACCCGGCCCGCATGGCCTCGGTCGGCTATGGCGAGTACCAGCCGGTGGCCAGCAATGACACCGCCGATGGCCGGGCGCGCAACCGGAGGGTGGTGTTGGTGATTTCCCGAAACCTGGAAGTGCGCCGCAGCCTGACGGGCTCGGGCAGCGCCAATGCAACACCGGATGCTGCCTTGCGCCGGGCTGGCACACAAAGTGCACCGGCTACGCCAGCAACGGTGGCGGGGCAGTGATTCGTCAATTCTCTGGCACTGCTACAAGCACAATTTTGACTGTGACGCCGTCCCCTCTGGCAGCGGGCGAGCCCGCGAAGCAGGCGACGCGGTGATTGTCACCGGCTTCGTCGGTGTTCGCGGGCTCGCCCGCTGCCACATCGATCGCACGCGCTTTCAAATCAATACATAGAGTTTGCTTGATGAGAGTCTGGGCAGTAGCCAATCAAAAAGGTGGCGTCGGCAAGACCACCACGACCATCGCTTTGGCCGGCCTGCTGGCCGAGGCCGGCAAGCGCGTGGTCGTCGTCGACCTGGACCCGCACGGTTCGATGACCAGTTACTTCGGCCACAACCCTGATGCCCTTGAGCACAGTTGCTACGACCTGTTCCTGCACAAAGGCAGCGTGCCTGAGGGCTTGCCGGGGCAACTGCTGCTGCCCACCAGCGACGAGCGGATTTCGCTGTTGCCGTCGAGCACCGCGCTGGCCGTACTGGAGCGCCAGTCGCCGGGGCAGAATGGCCTGGGCCTGGTGATCGCCAAGAGTCTGGCGCAGTTGTGGCAGGATTTCGACTTTGCCTTGATCGACAGCCCACCCTTGCTCGGCGTGCTGATGGTCAATGCCCTGGCCGCCAGCCAGCAGTTAGTGATCCCGGTGCAAACCGAGTTTCTTGCGGTGAAGGGGCTTGAGCGCATGGTCGCGACCCTGGCCATGGTCAACCGGTCACGCAAGCAGGCGCTGCCGTACCAGATCGTGCCGACGCTGTTCGACCGCCGCACCCAGGCCTCGCTGGGCACCCTCAAGCTGCTGCGTGACACCTACGGCCAGCATGTATGGCAGGGCTACATCCCGGTCGATACGCGCCTGCGCGACGCCAGCCGCAAGGGCGTGACGCCCTCGCAGTTCGACGCCAAGAGCCGTGGGCTGGTCGCCTACCGGGCACTGCTCAAGCACCTGTTGACCTACAAACCCGCAGCGCAGGTGGCCTGATGACCCAGACCCGGTACACCGGCACCCGGCCACAGATGGCCTTGCAATCGTATCTGGATGGCCTGCTGCAGGAGGCCACCGAAGACGAGGCGCTGTTGCAGCCCCCCGTAGAGCCCGCTGCAGCCGATGAGTTCGCTGAAGCCGTGCGCGAGGAACAGGCCCGCGATGCCCGCCAGCCGCAACCTGCCGAACCGCTCGTGGCCGTTGCCCGCCCTGCGCCTCGGCCTTTCGCCGAACCCCGCCTGGCGGTGTTGCCCAGCGTGATGCCGGTAGACCCGCCGGTGGTGACGGTGGTGGAGCAGGAGGTGGTGGCCGAGGCGGCCATTCCAGTGCTGGGCGAAGCGCCTGCGCTGGAACCGGCGCTGCCACTGGTCGACGTGCACCTGCCAGCGCCGCCCGTGCCACCGGCCACTGTCGACGGCCGCCCGGCCTGGGCCGCCGAACCCTTCGAATGCCTGTTGTTCGATGTCGCCGGCCTGACCCTGGCCGTACCACTGGTGTGCCTGGGCTCGATCTACACCCTGGCCGGCCAGGAGCTGACACCGCTGTTCGGTCAGCCCGAATGGTTCCTTGGCATCCTCACCTGCCAGGCGGGCAACCTCAAGGTCCTGGATACGGCGCGCTGGGTGATGCCCGACCGCTACCGCGACGATTTCCGCCAGGGCCTGCAGTACGTGATTTCGGTGCAGGGCTACGAATGGGGGCTGGCCGTGCACCAGGTCAGCCGTTCGTTGCGCCTGGACCCGTCGGAAATCAAGTGGCGCAGCCAGCGTGGCCAGCGCCCGTGGTTGGCCGGCACGGTTATTGAACACATGTGTGCATTGCTCGACGTTGCCGCGCTGGCCGAGCTGATCGCCAGCGGCGCGGTCAAGCAGCTGCACGACAAACAAATGACACCGAACACAACCGCCAGAAAGCGGATTTAGAGGGCTAGGGGAATGAAAAAGTCGTCTGCACAAGGTTCTGAAGATCCAATCCTGCAGTGGGTAACCTTCCGGCTGGACAACGAGTCCTACGGCATCAACGTGATGCAGGTGCAGGAAGTGCTGCGTTACACCGAGATCGCGCCGGTGCCGGGTGCGCCCAGCTATGTGCTGGGCATCATCAACCTGCGAGGCAACGTGGTAACGGTGATCGATACCCGCCAGCGCTTTGGCCTGATGCCGACCGAAGTCACCGACAACACCCGTATCGTCATCATCGAGGCCGACAAGCAAGTGGTCGGTATCCTGGTCGACAGCGTGGCCGAGGTGGTCTACCTGCGCCAGTCGGAAATCGAAACCGCGCCGAACGTGGGTAACGAGGAGTCGGCCAAGTTCATCCAGGGCGTGTGCAACAAGAACGGCGAGCTGCTGATCCTGGTCGAACTGGACAAGATGATGACTGAGGAAGAGTGGTCCGAGCTGGAGAACATCTGAGTTGATCTTCGAGGTTGCGGTAATCTTTCTGGCGTTGCTGTGGGCCTTGAGCCTCTGGTTCTTCCTCAACTACAGCAAGCGCCAGCGCGAAGTGGCCGCGCAGCAGGCTGTGGGCGATGCCTTGCGCGACCAGCGCATCAAGGACCTCGCCAAACGCCTGGATGACTACCAGAACGTCACGGTGCGCATGGGGGACGCGCTGCACGAGCTGAACGTGGCGGTTGCCCCCTTGCCGGACCGGATCCAGCAACTGGAGCAACGCGACCCTCATAACGTGACGTTCTCCCAGGCAGCCAAGCTGGTCGGCATGGGCGCCAGCATCGCCGAGCTGACCGAGAGTTGCGGCCTGACCCAGGCCGAGGCAGAGCTGATGAGCAAGCTGCACCGTAGCGACTGAGCCTGGCGGGCCGCTTCAAGGCCCGCTCAGGCCTGCGCCCAGGCTCAGGTCTGGACCCAGGAGTGATTGCCGCCGACAGTGGCGATGCGGTTGAGCGGCAATTGCTGGTGCACGGCCTCCCTCAACGCGCTGGTGTTGATGAAGGTGGCGGTATTGATGCGCGGGATGTTGTACAGGTTGACCATCTGGCGCAAGGTTGCGAGGTTGGGCAATTGCTGGTCGATCACGTCGCTGAGCAGGCGCGGGCCGGTCAGGTAGCTCAGGCGGCTGGCATAACGGTAGAAGTTCGAGGGGTCTTCGGCCAGGCTGGGCCTGTGGTCATAGAAGTCCGAATGCAGGCGGAAGCGTGCGTGCATTTCCTCGCTGATCGCCTCCAGGGTCGGGTTGCCAGGGTGGCTACCGATCTGGCTGGTGTTATACAGGCAGTTCATGCTCAGTTTCTCGTTGGCCATCGGCGGCGCCAGCAGCAAGCCATCTGCCGGGATGCACAGCGCTACGTCTTGAATCGCTTCGGTGGGCGTTGCCGGTGGTTCCCCCACCTGGGGTTGCCCGGCCTTGCCTGGCACCCGTAGCGTGTCGTCGACGTCCATGTACAGCCCCCCTTCATGGTGCAGCAGCGGGTAGCGCAGCACATCGCTTGCCGACGCATAGTTGGTGGCCACGCCACCATTGCCGTCCAGGGCCGCGTCGTACTGGGCATAGTACTTGGTCTGCTGGAATGCCCTGAAGAACGCTTGCTCTTCCAGGGGTAGCACCTGCAGCCCCGGCGCCTGTTCGGCCAGCAGACGCAGGTTTTCTTCGTGAGCGCCAGGGTTGGCCGTGGACAGGAACAGGCGCAGGCTGTAATCACTGTTTTCCAGCGCCGCGACATTGTGGGCAAGGTTGCTCAGCAAGGCCGGGCGCAAGGTCTTGTCACCTACCCAGAGGCAGGAAATCCGCTTGGGGATGGGCAAGCTGTTGGCGGGGGCGCGTGGGATTTCACCCGGCAGCACCAGGTCGATACCCAGCGCGCGCAGGGTGGCGGTGCGCATCGCATCGGTGACTACGCGCTCGCGGGGCTCGGGTACCAGGCCGCGAGCATCAGGGCTTGCCACGTAGCCAACGGGCTCAACGTCGTTGATGTCCTCGTCCAGGATGAAGGCATCCCGTTCAAGGTCATACACCACCTCCTTGATGTAGTCGTCGATCACCGATTCCAGGGTGTCCGGCATGCCGTTGTACCTCGGCCTGCGGATCACGGCGTCGGCGGTGAGCGGGTCGGCCTGCGGCAGCGGCGGGATCGGTTCGCAGATATGGAAGTAGGGCGCACCTTCGGGCGCCGGGGCTAGCAATACGGGGGGGCGCACCGGGCTCATTGGGTAACCGATCTGGTCGTTGAGCCGAATCGGCGGCACGAAGCCATCGCTTTTGAACGCGAACAGTGCCGAGGCTTTGGCCGCCCCAGTCAACAGCAATGGCACAGCATTGAACAGCCCCCAGGTGATGTTGGCGACACCGTCCTGCCGTGCCTGCAGGGTCTTGCCATTGATCGCCTCATCCAAGCCAAGGCCCAACTGCGCAATGCCGCCGAGCGCCAACACCGGTGCCAGGCCGGGCACCACCAGGCACAGCGGTGCCAGCAAGTTGAGGGTGGTGAGCAGGTAGCCCCGCCACTTGGCTTTGCTGACCTGGCTGTCGCTGGTGATGATGAAGTCGGCGTCATCGAAGCTGCGTTGGCGTTGGCGCTCGGCCAGCGCCTGGAACAAGTCGCCGGTGATCCTCGGGTTGTAGCGGCTCGGCCGGTAGTTGACATAGGTGCGCGGCGGCCAGATACCGTCGTTGTTGAACATGCCGTGCTCCGGTGGCAAGGCGTGGCGCCGGGGATATTCGGCCAGTCCATCGAGTGCGGTATCCAACCCGCTGAAATCCACGCCCTGCGGCCTGTCGGCCAGGCGGAAATGCTGTTTCAGGGCTTCACGCTTGAGCGGGTCTTTGCATTGCTCGCCAATCCAGTCTTTCAGCGTGTTTTCACTGGCGAACTCCAGCAAGGGTGAACTGTTGCCAGGTATGTAGAGCACTGTCAGGTCCGTGCCTGGGTTGCACAGGTACAGCAGGTCGGTGGCGGCGTAGCCATAGATGCTCAGGGTGCTCATGCGCAGCTTGTCGACCCGCGGCATCAAATCGGCCGCTTGCCACAGCAGTTTACGTGCCGCTTCGCTGAGGCTGCCTTCGCTGACCTGCTTGTTGCAGGCGGCAATGAAATTGAGCTTGCAAGCCAGGCGGTGGGCGCCCATGTGGTCGCGCCAGTAGGTGTGCAGGGTATTCTTGAAGGGTGCCTGGAAGTCCAGGTTCTCGATGAACTGCTGGAAGCTTTCGGCGGCTATCGGCACATGGGTGGTGGCGTCGTAGCGCGCTGGTTCGGTGCGGTGGAACAGCCCGTTGAACACCGAAAACTCGGCGCCATAGTGGTTGAAACCCCGGGCGGGCAGGGCGTTGACGATCCGCACCGGGCTTTCTGGCAGGGTGCCAGCCCAGGGCGCACGGAACAAGGCGCCGAACAGGTCGTTATTGCTTTCGCCCTGCCAGTTGCTGAGCACGGCCTGGGTCAGGCTGACGCATTGCCTGACCTCTGCCAGGCTGCCGCCCTTGTGGTCGGAACGGTAGTGCAGGGTCACCACATCGACCCGGTCGGGGTCGAGGTCGTGGCCCTGCTCGGCGAACCATTGCCTGACGGCCTGACTGGCCTGCCGATCGGGCCGAGGGACATGGTTCAGATGATCGCGGACATAGTGCACGCCAGTGGCGTTGATCCCGGTAGTGCGCATCGTGGTTACCTTGCGTGAGTGGGTGCTGCAAGGTTGCTGGATCACGCTGCACGCCAGTGGTAGATAACTACATACGCCCGCTATCACCCTTCAGTTCTGTTCCCAGCTATGTGCCCGGCCGGCCTCGAAGAAACGGTCGAGCGGCACATGCTCACGGATCAGCCGGGTCAACTGGCTGGTGTCCAGGGCGCCGTGAATGTCGTAGATGGGGGAAACCAGCAGCCTGCACATTTCGCGCAACTGCCGTAGCCAGGGCAGGCGCGCGTCGATCACGTCATTGAGTACCCCCGGCCCGCTCAAGCGGCTGAGGCGGCGGGCATAAGCGTTGAAGGCCACAGGGTTGAAGACCCGGTCGGGCCGTTCGGTGTAGAACGTCGGGTCTTGCTGGAAGCGTTGCAGGATCGCCTCGGAAATGGCGTCCAGGGTGGGATTGCCCGGGTGGCTGCCGATCATGCTGCTGTTGTACTGAATGTAGAAACCCAGTTGGTCATTACAGACCGGGGGGTACAAAAGCAAGCCATCGGCGGTCGTGCGCAAGGTCTGGCTGGCCAGCGGTGGGTTGCCTGGCCCCGAAGCGGCGTTGAGCAGCCGGTCGTCGGCATCCAGATAGAACCCACCGATCTGCTTGAGCATGCGGTAGCGCAGGATGTCGCTGGCCGAGCTGAAATTGGTGATGCCTGGGTTGGTGATCCCCAGCGCCGCCTGGTACTGGGCGAAATAGGGCGAACTGGCGAACGCCTGGTAGAACGGTTGATCCTCGAGCGGCAGGACGCTCATGTGGAGTGTTCTGCTCCTGAGCAGCGTGAGGTTTGCGCTATAGGCCCTCGGGCTCTGCCGCGAAAGGAACAGTTGGTACTGGTACCCAGTGTCTTCCAGGGCTTCGGCATTGTGCACCAGCGCCTCCAGGAAAACCGGGGAAATGGCCTTGTCACCCACCCATAGACTGGAAACGATGCGCGGAATTGGCGTGCGCTCCAGGGTGTCGAAGTGCGTGTAGTCCATGGGTAGATCCAGCTGGATACCTAGCTGCCGTAGGGTGCCCATGCGCTGTGCGTCGGTGACGACCCGCTGGGCGTCGGCAATCCGCACCAGAGCTGCTGATCCGCCGCTGTCGATTACCCAGCGCTCAGGTGTGGGTTGCCTGTATTCAGAGAGCTTGATGAAACTGTCGGTGTGCAGGTCATACACCACGGGTTGCGTCTTGATGCCCTGGGGCGCCTGGAATGTACCCTCGAAGTAGTGGCCCAGATTATCCCCCACGCGGGTCACCACTACACTTTGCGAGCCTGTCGTAATCCGCACCGTGTCACGGAACGCCGCTTGTGCCGGTACCAGCTGCAACGCATCCGTTGGCACGCTTACATTGGCCGCTTCGCCCAGCACATCCGCCAACTGGGTCGGCTGTAGCAAACCTGGCAAACGGTAGTGGAACGCCTGGCTGGCGCGGGCAATGCCGATGGGCAAGGGCAAGGCATTGAACAGGCCGAAGACCTGGTTTTCGACCCCCTCGGCCTTTTCGTCCAGCGAGTGGCCGTTGATCACCTGGTCCATGCCCAGGCTGAATTGTGCCACGCCGCCCAGCACCATCACCGGCAGAAGCTCGGGTACCACCACGCATAAAGGCGCCAGCAGGCACTGGGCAACGTTCAGGTAGCTGCCCCAGTGCGTTTTGTTGACCTGGCGGTTGGTGATGACGCGGTAATCCAGGTCATCGTAGCTGCGCTGTTTCTGGCGATCGGCCAAGTGGTCGAACAGGTTACCGTCGATAGGCAAGCTGTGGGTGGGCGATCCGAATTCGATCGTCTCTTCAGGGTCCCATATGCCACTGGTGGCAAAGCCAGGTTGATCGTCGGGCAGGCGATGCGCCGCGGGATAGCAGCCCAGCCCTTTCAAGGCCGTGACGAGGCCGCTGAATTCCAGCCCGTCCGCCCAGTCCGCGGGCGAGAAGCATTGCTGCAGCCACTCGCGGCGGGTTGGGTCTTTGCATTGCTCGGCAAACCAGTGCTTGAGCGCAGACAGGTCCGGGAACTCGTGCAGGGGCGACGCGTTGCCCGGCAAATAAAGGACGACGGTGCTGCTGTCGTCGGCCTTTATGTAGATGATCGATGTACTGTGATAACCGTACACATTCAGCAGGCGGGTGGTTATCGCCCGCGTGTCCAGGGGCAACAGGCCGCCGGCCTGCCAGGCCAGGCGCCAGGCAGGGACACTCAGGCTACCCTCACTGACTTGGTTGTTGCAGGCGGTGATGAAGGCAATTTCCAGTGCGCGTGCGTAGTCTGTCCGGCTCTGCTGCCAATAGCTGTCCAGTTGCGCCTTCAGCCGTTCGTGCAGGTGCAAACCCCATACATAGTCCTGGAAGACTTCGGCGCGGATGGGCAGCAGTGTCGCCGGGCTGAGCTCCTTTTTCGGGGTACGCCGATACAGGCCGTTGAAGATCAGGTAAGACATCGCGTTGGAAAGCAGGGGGGGTGGCCGCATACGGTCGACAAATGTCACCGCGTGCAGCGGCGCCATACCCGCCCAATCGCCAAAGTGGAATCCGCCACTGCCTGTACAGGGTTCCCCTTGCCAGTTGGCCAGCAGGGCGTCGGTCAGGCTGACGCGTTGAATCACCTTGGCCTGGGGGGGGAGCCAGGGCTGGCCTTCTTCGCGCTCTGGGTCCTGGTAGTGGAACGTGACGACGTCGATATCCGCGGGGGACAGGAGCACACCGCGTTGCGCTAGCCAATCGCGCAAAAGCTTGTCGGCCAATGTGTCCGGGCGCGGCATCTGGGCCAGCGCACTGTGCAACAGGCGCTGCTTCATGGGTTGTGGGAAGTTCATCATTGGGTGTCCGTGGCTATCGGGCGTTGCAGGGTAGCCAGCGGGCACACCGGTCAAGTGCTAATTAATGCTGTCATCCCCTGGCAGCACGTTCATCGGCGAAGGCGCAGGGGTAATGTCGCGCTCGCCCGGCGGTTCGTCGTCGAAGCCCACGGGCACCTTGCCACGCAGTTGCCAGGCAAAGGCGATGATTTCGGCGATGGTCAGGTACAGCGCCTCGGGGATCTGCTCGCCCAGTTCCAGGCGCGCCAGCAAGCGTACGAGTTCGGCGTTTTCATAGATCGGAACCTCGTGCTCGCGGGCCAGGGCCAGTATGGCCTCGGCTATGCTGTCGTCACCTTTGGCCGTCAGGCTCGGCGCCTGCTGGCCATCGTAGCTCAAGGCAATGGCCTGGCGGGGTTGTCGGTCGTTCATGCGTTTTCGTCCACCCAGCGTTGTTCTACTCGGGTACGGGGCCCTTGCGGCGGGATGCCCGCGCGGCATTCGAGGTCGCCGACCTCCACGCCGCGGGCAAGCAAGCGTTCGCGCAGGCTGCCCAGCTGGCTGTCGATCAGGCGCGCCGTCGGCTCGCGCTCGGCCCACAGCTGGCCCGACAGCTGTCCTTGATTCAACTGGGCCTGGACCTGCATGGGGCCCAGCGGGGGCAGGTCGAAAGCCAGGTCGATACGCCAAAGGGCTCGCAGCGAGTCTGCTGCTTCATGTTCACGATCGGCCTGCTGGCGCGGCGTTTCTTCGCGCTGCAGTTTGACCTGCAAGGGAATGAACTCTTGGCCGTGGCGAATCGGCACTTCGGTTTGCCACGTGGTCTGCAGGTTGCCGTTTTCCAGTGTGCCGCTTTGTTGCAGGCTGCTCATGGCGTGGCTCTGCAGGCGGGAAATGGCCGCTGCGGCCAAGCGCAGCAGCTGTTGCAGGTCGCCTTCGTCTTCCAGCGCATTCAGCAACCGCGACGGCAGCGGGAATGCCCCGGGCTGTGGCTTGGGGCTGACCCGTTCGAGCAGGCCCAGGGCTCCGCGTGCCACGGCGGGCATGGTCACGGCCAGGCTGTCCGGAGCCAGGCTTGGCGTGCCGGGCGGCAGGTTCGGTGCCTGCGCCACCAGCCGCAGCAGGTGGGCCTTGAGGTCGGTGGCGACAGCGGCTGGGTAGCCCCCCAGCAATTTTGCTTCAAGGAAGGCGCCGCTGTTGCTCAGGGCTTGTGCCACGCCTTTGGCGTCCGCCAGTTGCCGTACGTCCGGCAGGCCGGCCAGCAGGCGTTCGGCGCTGGCGCGCAGGTCGCCAGGGGCGTCGGCGTTGCGGGTGAGCTGCTGCAGCGCGTCGAGCAGGCCGGGCAGCGAGGCCTGGCGGTTCTGTTGGGTCATTAGCTGCTGAGCGATGCTCAGTTGGTCCTGCCTGCCGCTCAGTGGTACGAAGCGCAGTGACTGATCACCTTGCACCAGCGCGCTGAGCAGGCTGCCAACCGCCAGCGGGCGCGGGCTGTCGACGCTCAGGGTGGCGCCGGCCTGGGCGCTGTTGAGCAAACTGATCAGTGCCCGATAGACCGGCGCCTGCCCAGGCGCCTGGGCCAATGCCTGGTTGGTCAGGACCTTGCCTTGCAGGAGCGTGCCGACAGGCACCTCGCGGGTATCCAGGCGGGTCAGGGTGGCGACCTGGCTGGCAGTGGCCTGCTGCAATAAAATGGCCAGGCGATTGCCTTCGGTCTGGCTGACGGTAACCTGGCTACCTGGGGCCAGGGGTTGGCCGGCGCTGGCCTGCAGCTGGGTCTGTGCGCCGTTGGCCTGGACCAGCCGCAGGAGCAGCTGGAACTCCTGGCCGCTCTGGCGCAACGCCAGCACTTGGGCTTGCGCGGTTTCGCCGGGCGCCAGCAAACCAGGCTGGGGCTGGACCAGGCGCAGGACCTCGCCGGTCATGGCCGCCTTGGTGGCTTGGTTGCCAAGCGCAGTTTGTGCGCCGAGACTATTGATTTCAGTCATGATTGTATACAACCTGTCGGACCCGGCCTCTTGGCAGCGCAGCGGCGCGTGCAATAATGCCGACCGCCCGTGGTTGCCAGTATAACGGCAGCGCACCGGGCGACTTGAGACACGGGCTTCAGGTTGGCTCGCCTGCCAACCAGGCAACACCGACCTGAGGCCCTCTACACATAAGGCGAAACCGTGACCTTCCACCTCCAAGCCGCAGGCCTGGCCTGCGAGCGCGACTGGCGCCTGCTGTTCGAGCAACTCGATTTCGAGCTGGGCGCGGGCGACATGCTGCAGATCAGTGGGCCCAACGGCAGTGGCAAGACCAGCCTGCTGCGCCTGTTGGCCGGGCTGATGCAGCCAACGGCCGGGCAGATCCTGCTGGGGGGCAAGCCGTTGGCTGAGCAGCGTCATGCCATGGCCAGCCTCCTGCTATGGATTGGCCATGCCGCCGGCATCAAGGACCTGCTGACCGCCGAGGAAAACCTCACCTGGCTGTGCGCCCTGCATCAACCGGCCAGCCGCGAGGCTATCTGGGCGGCGCTGGCGGCGGTGGGCCTGCGCGGGTTCGAAGACGTGCCTTGCCACACCCTGTCGGCCGGCCAGCAGCGCCGCGTGGCCCTGGCCCGCTTGCACCTGGCCGGGCCGCCGCTGTGGATTCTCGATGAGCCGTTCACCGCCCTCGACAAGCAAGGCGTGGCGCAACTGGAAGCACACCTGGCGGCGCACTGCGAGCAGGGCGGCACCGTCGTGCTGACCACCCACCATACGCTGACGCGCAAGCCAGGCGGTTACCGTGAACTGAACCTGGGGCAATGGGCGGCATGAGCGTATTCATCCTGTTGCTGCGCCGTGAAGCGCGCCTGTTGTTCCGGCGCCCGGCCGAATTGGCCAACCCGCTGGTGTTCTTCGCCATCGTCGTGGCCCTGTTCCCGCTGGCGGTTGGCCCCGAGAGCCAATTGTTGCAAACCTTGTCGCCGGGCCTGGTGTGGGTGGCCGCGTTGCTGGCGGTGCTGCTGTCGCTGGACGGCCTGTTCCGCAGTGATTTCGAGGACGGCTCGCTGGAGCAGTGGGTGCTGTCGCCGCACCCGCTGGCGCTGCTGGTGCTGGCCAAGGTGCTGGCGCACTGGATCTTTTCCGGGCTGGCGCTGGTATTGTTGGCGCCGCTGCTGGCCTTGATGCTCGGCTTGCCCGGCCACTGCCTGCCGGTGCTGCTTGCTTCACTGCTGCTGGGTACGCCAGTGCTGAGCTTGCTGGGTGCTGTAGGCGCGGCGCTGACCGTTGGCCTCAAGCGCGGTGGTTTGTTACTGGCGTTGCTGATTTTGCCGTTGTATATCCCTGTATTGATCCTGGGCAGTGGTGCGTTGCAAGCGGCGTTGCAGAATATGCCGGCAACCGGCCATTTGCTCTGGCTCGCCAGCCTCACCGCCCTGGCCGTGACCCTGGCACCCTTTGCGATAGCGGCCGGGCTGAAGATCAGCGTCGGCGAATAACGAGTCCCGGGCTCTCAAGCCCGGCAAATACCCTGGATGTACCCTGATGAAAATAAGCTGGACGTGGTTCCACAAGCTGGGCTCCCCGAAATGGTTCTATGCCATCAGCGGCCGCATGCTGCCATGGCTGGCCACTGCCGCCGTGCTTCTGCTGCTGGTCGGCATCACCTGGGGCCTGGCCTTCGCCCCCCAGGACTACCAGCAAGGCAACAGCTTCCGCATCATCTATATCCACGTGCCGGCGGCGATGCTGGCGCAGTCCTGCTATGTGCTGCTGGCCGTGGCCGGGGTGGTGGGGCTGGTGTGGAAGATGAAGCTGGCCGATGTCGCCCTGCAATGTGCCGCCCCGATCGGCGCCTGGATGACCGCGATGGCGCTGGTCACCGGTGCCATCTGGGGCAAGCCGACCTGGGGCAGTTGGTGGGTGTGGGATGCCCGACTTACGTCCATGCTTATCCTGCTGTTCCTGTACTTCGGCATTATTGCGCTGGGCCAGGCGATCAGTAATCGTGACAGCGCAGCCAAAGCCTGTGCGGTGCTGGCGATCGTCGGCGTGGTGAACATCCCGATCATCAAGTACTCGGTGGAGTGGTGGAACACGCTGCATCAGGGCGCCACCTTCACCCTCACCGAAAAACCGGCGATGCCGGCAGAAATGTGGCTGCCGCTGCTGTGCACGGCGCTGGGTTTCTACTGCTTCTTCGGCGCTGTGCTGCTGCTGCGCATGCGCCTGGAAGTGCTAAAGCGCGAGGCGCGCGCCAGTTGGGTCAAGGACGAAGTCTTGAACAGCCTTGGGCGGAGGGCCGCACCATGAGCTTTGCCACCTTCGGCGAATTCCTTGCCATGGGCCACCACGGCCTGTACGTGTGGTCGGCCTATGGCATCTGCCTGGTGGTGCTGGCGCTGAATGTCGCCGCGCCGCTGCTGGCTCGCCGTCGCTACCTGCAAGAAGAGGCGCGCCGTTTGCGCCGGGAGAACAACCAGTGAATCCGCAGCGCAAGAAACGCCTGTTGCTCATCGCCGGCCTGTTGGTCGGCGTCGGGGTTGCCGTCGGCTTTGCCTTGAGCGCACTGCAGCAGAACATCAACCTGTTCTATACCCCCACTCAAATTGCCAATGGCGAAGCGCCGCTGGACACCCGTATCCGCGCGGGCGGCATGGTCGAGAAAGGCTCGGTGCAACGCTCGTCCGACTCGCTGGACGTACGCTTCGTGGTCACCGATTTCAACAAATCGGTGCCGATCACCTACCGCGGCATTCTGCCCGACCTGTTCCGCGAAGGGCAGGGCATCGTCGCCCTGGGCAAGCTCAATGACCAGGGCGTGGTGGTAGCCGATGAAGTGCTGGCCAAGCATGACGAGAAATACATGCCGCCCGAGGTTACCAAGGCCCTCAAGGAAAGCGGCCAGGCAGCCGCTGGCGGGGGGAGCAAGCCATGAACGCCGCACTGGTGATACCTGAACTGGGCCAGCTGGCGATGATCCTGGCCATCTGCTTTGCAGCCGTGCAGGCCAGCGTGCCGCTGCTTGGCGCCTGGCGCGGCGACAGTCTGTGGATGAGCCTGGCACGGCCTGCGGCCTGGGGGCAGTTCGCGTTCCTTGCGTTCGCCTTCGCCTGCCTGACCCACGCCTTCATGACCGACAACTTTTCGGTGGCCTACGTGGCCAGCAACTCCAACAGCGCCTTGCCGTGGTACTATAAGTTCAGCGCCGTGTGGGGCGCCCACGAAGGCTCTTTGTTGTTGTGGGCGCTGATTCTCGGTGGCTGGACCTTTGCCGTGTCGGTGTTCTCGCGGCAGTTGCCGCAGGTGATGCTGGCCCGCGTGCTGGCAGTGATGGGCATGATCAGCGTAGGTTTCCTGAGCTTTCTGATCATCACCTCCAACCCGTTCCAGCGTATGCTGCCGCAGGTGCCGACCGACGGCCGCGACCTCAACCCGCTGCTGCAGGACTTCGGCCTGATCGTGCACCCGCCCATGCTGTACATGGGCTACGTGGGCTTCTCGGTGGCCTTTGCCTTCGCCATCGCCGCCTTGCTCGGTGGCCGCCTGGATGCCGCCTGGGCGCGCTGGTCGCGGCCATGGACCATCGTCGCCTGGGCGTTTCTGGGGGTGGGCATTACCTTGGGCTCATGGTGGGCCTACTATGAACTGGGCTGGGGTGGCTGGTGGTTCTGGGACCCGGTGGAAAACGCCTCGTTCATGCCCTGGCTGGTGGGCACTGCGCTGATCCACTCGCTGGCGGTGACCGAAAAGCGCGGGGTGTTCAAGAGCTGGACCGTGCTCCTGGCGATTGCCGCGTTCTCGCTGAGCCTGCTGGGCACCTTCCTGGTGCGTTCCGGCGTGCTGACCTCGGTGCACGCGTTTGCCGCAGACCCGTCGCGGGGCATTTTCATTCTGATCTTCCTACTGTTCGTGGTCGGGGGGTCGCTGACCTTGTTCGCCCTGCGCGCGCCGGTAGTCAAAAGCCAGGTGGGCTTTGCCCTGTGGTCGCGGGAAACACTGCTGCTGGCCAACAACCTGGTGCTGGTGGTGGCGGCATCCATGATCCTGCTCGGCACCCTTTACCCCCTGGTGCTCGATGCCCTTACCGGGGCCAAGTTGTCGGTGGGCCCACCGTATTTCAATGCGTTGTTCCTGCCGTTGATGGCGCTGCTGATGGTGGTGTTGAGCATTGGCGTGGTGGTGCGCTGGAAGGACACCCCGGGCAAATGGCTGGTGAGCATGATGAGCCCGGTGCTGGTGGGCAGCGCCATCCTTGCACCGCTGGCCGGCCTGATCGTCGATGACTTCGACTGGCCGACGCTGACTGCCTTCGCCCTGGCTGCCTGGGTGGTGCTCGGCGGGCTGCGTGACATCCTCGACAAGACGCGCCACAAGGGGCTGGTCAAGGGCCTGCCGGGGCTGGGCCGCAGTTACTGGGGCATGCAGCTGGCGCACCTGGGCCTGGCGGTGTGCGCGCTGGGCGTGGTGTTGTCGAGCAACAACAGCGCCGAACGCGACCTGCGCATGGCGCCGGGCGAGAGCGTCGAGTTGGGTGGCTACCACTTCCTGTTCGAAGGTGCCAAGCACTTCGAAGGGCCCAACTTCATCTCCGACAAAGGCACGATCGTGGTCAGCCGCGATGGCCGGGCTGTGACCACCCTGCACCCGGAAAAACGCCTGTACACCGTGCAGCAGTCGATGATGACCGAAGCCGGCATCGATGCCGGCTTCACCCGCGACCTGTACGTGGCCCTCGGCGAGCCGCTGGAGAACGGCGCCTGGGCGGTGCGCGTGCATATCAAGCCTTATGTCCGCTGGATCTGGCTGGGCGGTCTGTTGACTGGCCTGGGCGGGTTGCTGGCGGCCCTCGACCGGCGCTACCGCGTCAAGGTCAAGACCCGGGTGCGTGAAGCCCTGGGCGTGTCTGGAGCAGCTGCATGAAGCGTTGGATCATGGTAGTGCCCCTGGCAGTGTTCCTGCTGGTGGCGGTGTTTCTCTACAAGGGCCTGTTCCTCAAGCCAGACGAGCTGCCCTCGGCAATGATCGGCAAAGCGTTCCCGGCGTTTTCCCTGGCCTCGACCCAGGGCGACCGTACCCTGACCGAGGCTGACCTGCACGGCCGCCCGGCACTGGTCAACGTGTGGGCCACCTGGTGCCCGTCGTGCAAGGTGGAGCACCCGTACCTGAACCAGCTGGCGCAGCAGGGCGTGGTGATTCACGGGGTCAACTACAAGGACGACAACGCCGCAGCGCGCAAATGGCTGGCCGATTTCCACAACCCCTACCAGCTGGACATCCGTGACGAGCAGGGCAGCCTGGGCCTGGACCTGGGGGTGTACGGCGCGCCGGAAACATTCCTGATCGATGCCAAGGGCATCATCCGCTACAAGCATGTGGGCATCGTCGATGCCACGGTGTGGCGTGAGCAACTGGCGCCGCTGTACCAGGGCCTGGTCGACGAGGCCAAACCATGAGGCGTTGGCTGGCAGCGGTGCTGCTGGGCATGAGCCTGGCCAGCGTGGCCAAGGCGGCCATCGATACCTACCAGTTCCGCGACGAGGCAGAGCGCCAGCGTTACCAGGCGTTGACCAAGGAACTGCGCTGCCCGAAGTGCCAGAACCAGGACATTGCCGACTCCAACGCCCCCATCGCTGCCGACCTGCGCCGGGAGATCTTCCGCATGCTGGGCGAGGGCAAGAGCAACCAGCAGATCGTGGACTTCATGGTCGACCGCTATGGCGATTTCGTGCGCTACAAGCCGGCGCTCAGTGGTCGCACCTGGCTGCTGTGGTTCGGCCCAGGGCTGCTGCTGGCGGGCGGGTTCGTGGTGTTGGCGCTGATCGTGCGCCGGCGCCGTGGCAGTGCCACGCCAGGCACCGAGGCATTGTCTGCTGAAGAACGCGAGCGTCTCGCCAAACTGCTGGAAAAAGAACCGACCCATGATTGAATTCTGGCTTAGCGCGGGCCTGTTGTTGCTCGCTGCCCTCAGCTTCCTGCTGATTCCGATCCTGCGTGGCCGTCGTCGCCAACAGGAAGAAGACCGTACCGCCCTGAACGTGGCCCTGTATCAGGAGCGGGTCGCCGAACTGGCTGCGCAGCAGGCTGCCGGGGTACTGGACGCAGCGCAGTTGGCCCAGGGCCGCGACGAAGCCGCCCGTGAGCTGCTGGCCGACACCGAGGGCGCTGACGCCCCGCGCCAAGGCCACCTGGGCAAGGCACTCCCCCTGCTGGCCGCGGTGTTGGTGCCGGTGCTGGCGTTGGGGTTGTACCTGCATTTCGGCGCAGCCGACAAGGTGGCCCTGACCCAGGAGTTTGCCCAGGCGCCGAAGTCGATGGAGGAAATGACCACGCGCCTGGAGCGTGTGGTACAAGCCCAGCCAGACTCGGCCGAAGCCGTGTACTTCCTCGGCCGTGCCTACATGGCCGAGCAGCGCCCGGCAGATGCTGCGCGTACTTTTGAACGTGCCGTGGCCCTGGCCGGGCGTCAGCCAGAGCTGCTGGGGCAGTGGGCGCAAGCCCTGTATTTTGCTGCTGACAAACAGTGGAGCCCACAGCTGCAGGCCCTCACCGACGAAGCCTTGAAGGGCGACCCCAACGAAGTTACCAGCCTGGGGCTGCGCGGTATCGCCGCTTTCGAAGGCGAGCGTTACCAGCAAGCCATCGATTACTGGCAGCGTTTGCTGGCGCAGTTGCCCGAGGGCGATGCATCGCGCGCGGCATTGCAAGGCGGCATCGACCGCGCTGCCGAGCGCCTGGGCAGCTCGCCGGCGCGGGCGAACGAACCCTCGCCGGTCGCGGCGCGCCTGAAGGTGCGGGTGGAACTGGCGGCGGCGTTGCGGGACAAGGTCAAGCCGGACGACACGGTGTTCATCTTCGCCCGCGCCAGCAATGGCCCACCGATGCCGTTGGCGGCCAAGCGGGTGACAGTGGCGCAGCTGCCGATCGAGGTGGAGTTGTCTGATGCGGACGCGATGATGCCGCAGATGAAACTGTCCGACTTTGCCGAAGTCCAACTGATGGCACGTGTGTCGCGTGCTGGCCAGCCGACCCAAGGTGAGTGGATCGGCCAAGGTGCACCCCTGTCCAGCGCGACCCAGGCTACCCAACACCTGACCATCGACAGCCCCGATCCGTAAGAGAGCAATGCCATGCACAGCGCCGTCCGCCTGACCCTGATTACCCTGGCCCTGGGTTTGTCTGCGTGTACGACGCAGCAGCCCTACGAGCACCCCGAGCCGCCGATAGAGCGGGTGCCGCCCCAGGGGCCGATGGTCAAGCCATTGCCCGGCGGCCAGCCTTCTACCCAGCCAGGCAAGCCGGCGGCCATTCCCAAGCCGATGCCGCGCACCTCGGCCAGCTTCGCGCCACCGCCGGGTGGTGCTAGCCACTGGGATCCGAAACTGGGCGTCTATGTGCTGGATAAACAACCCAACACGTTCTACCGGCAGCGGACCTACTACCGCTTCGACAACGGTTGGAGCTGGTCGCTGAGCCCGAATGGCCCTTGGCAGGAAACCGACAGCAGCGGGGTGCCAGGTGGGTTGGGGCGTGCATTCGCGCAGTAGCGAGCTTGCCAGGCCCCACGCACTGCCAGGGGTGCCCGTACAGTACAGTTCGACCGATAATTAGCGATTGACTGTACTGTAGCGTAAGTCCGCATAATGCCCCTTCGTGAACGGAGGCGGCATGCATAAGACAGTCCTGGTACTCGTGGAAACCGTCGATGATTACCTGCCCTTGCTGGAGCAGGCCGGTTACCGCCTTATTCGTGCCCCGTCACCCCAACAGCGGGCTGATGCCATCCGGCGCCACGCCAATCAAATCGACGCCGTGCTCACCCGCGGCCCATTGGGCCTGACCGCTGTCGAAATCGATGCACTGCCCAACCTGCAGATCATCTGCGTCATCGGTGCCGGCTATGAACAAGTCGACCTAGCCGCCGCCGCCGCACGCGGCATTACCGTCACCAACGGCGCCGGGGCCAATGCTGCTGCCGTTGCCGACCACACCCTGGCCCTGCTGCTGGCTCTGCTGCGCGACATCCCCCGCGGCGATGCCAGCACTCGCCGCGGCGAGTGGAACCGGGTGATCAGCCCTTCGGTAAGCGGTAAGCGCCTGGGCATTCTCGGCCTTGGCGCCGTAGGCCTGGCCATCGCCAAACGCGCCCACCTCGGCTTCGACATGCCCGTCAGCTACCACAGCCGCACCCCGCGCCAGGGTGTGCCCTACACCTGGTATGACAGCCCACAACACCTGGCCGATGCCGTGGATATCCTGGTCGTGGCCACCCCCGGTGGTGCCAATACCCGGCATCTGGTCGATGCCCGGGTGCTGGAGGCGCTGGGCGCCGAAGGTTATCTGGTGAATATCGCCCGGGCCAGCGTGGTCGACACCCAGGCCCTGGTTGCCGCACTGCAACGTGGCCAACTGGCCGGCGCCGCGCTGGATGTGTTCGACGACGAACCGGCTGTGCCCGATGCATTGAAAGCCTTGGCCAACACCGTGCTAACGCCCCATGTAGCCGGACAGTCACCCGAGGCGGCGCGCGATACGGTGACCCTGGTGCTGCGCAACCTGCAGGCGTTCTTTGCCGGTGAGCCGGTATTGACGCCGGTACGCCCGTAACCCTATTCAGACATCTGCCTGGCAGCGCCCAGGCAACAAGGAGCGTGTGCATGCAACTCGAAATCTTCCAGGTCGATGCCTTTTCCGCTGAGCCGTTCGGCGGCAACCCGGCAGCTGTGATTCCCTTGCAAAGCTGGCTGCCGGACGATGTACTGCAACGCATTGCCGAAGAGAACAACCTGTCGGAAACCGCCTACTTCGTGCGCAATGGCGAAACCTACGACCTACGTTGGTTCACCCCGGCCGTGGAAGTCGATCTGTGCGGCCACGCCACCTTGGCCTCGGCCTATGTACTGTTCGAGCAACTGGGCGAGCAGGCGCAGGCGCTGCGTTTCAATACCCGCAGTGGCGAACTGCGCGTCAGCCGCGGTGCGGACGGCCTGTTGGCCATGGACTTCCCGGCCAAGCAGCCACTCGCCGAAGACATGCCGCAGGGCCTGCTGCAAGCGCTGGGCCTGAGCCAGGCGCAGGCGCTGTATCGCAGTGACGACTATGTGGTGGTGATCGATGACGCATTGCTGCTCGATACCCTGAAGCCAGACTTCGTTGCACTGTCGGCCTTCGATGTGCGCGGCATTGCCGTGACTGCAGCAGGGCGTGGTTTTGATTTTGTCACCCGCTGGTTCGGCCCCAACGTGGGTGTGAACGAAGACCCGGTGACGGGTTCGGCGCATACCTCGCTCGCGCCATTGTGGGCCGAGCGGCTGGGCAAGCAAGTGCTGGCGTGCGAGCAGGGCGGGGCGCGCAAAGGGCAGTTGCTGTGTGAAGTACCGGGTAATGGCCGGGTGATCATCAGCGGGCGGGCGGCGTTGTACCTGCGCGGAACTGTCTATATTTAACAGGCTGACACCGTCTGCCTGTAGGAGCGGCCTTGTGTCGCGATCGGGCCGCAACGCGGCCCCTCGATTTTCGCGTTGATGCGTCAATCCGGGGGCTGCTTTGCAGCCCATCGCGACACAAGGCCGCTCCTACATGGCCCAACCCCTGTTCAAGGAGCCAGCCATGGCCCTGGAAAAACACGGCACCTGCCTGTGCGGCGCCACCCGGCTTATCATCACCGTCGACGATACCCACATCACCGCCTGCCATTGCAGCATGTGCCGCAAGTGGACCGGTGGCCCGCTGCTCGTGGTTGATTGCAGCAAGCCCCCGCTGATCGAGGGGCGGGCGCCCAGCGTTTATGACTCCTCCGACTGGGCACAGCGTGCTTTTTGCGGCCAGTGCGGCACGCACTTGTACTACCGGCTCAAGGCCAACGACTTCCATGCCATACCGGTCGGCCTGCTCGATGGCGACCAGGACTGGGATTTCAACATGCAGATTTTCGTCGAAGAGAAACCCGCCTGGTACTGCTTCGCCAACCAGACCAGGGAACTGACCGGCCAGGAAGTCTTCGAGCAGAACAGCTGATTCAGGCCTGCGCCGACAGCCACTCGGCAAACACCTGGGCGGCGGGCGAGGGCAGGGTCTGGCGGTCATGCACCAAGTAGTCGGCCTGGCCGGTGCGGACCTCGAAATCGCACACCTGGCGGATCAGGCCGCTGTTGATACGGTCACGGGCCATGGACTTCCAGCCAAGGCCCGTGCTGGTGGTGGGCGGTGTGCTGTGGTCGATGCGCCAGCACGAAACACCACGCGCGCTTGCCAAACCGGTGCATTCCTGAGAAAAGGGCGGCTTTGTTTTCAAGCGTTGGAGTATGCCCGTGAGCCAAGAACTGCAAATCATCGAACTGGTCGAGGGGGACGGCAAAGCCGCCGTCAAAGGCGCCCTGATCACTACCCAGTACACCGGCTGGCTGGCCGATGGCAGTGAGTTCGATTCGTCCTGGTCGCGCGGCAAGCCGTTCCAGTGCGTGATCGGCACCGGCCGGGTGATCAAAGGCTGGGACCTGGGCCTGATGGGCATGCGCGTGGGCGGCAAACGCAAGCTGCTGGTACCGGCGCACCTGGGCTATGGCGAGCGCAGTGTGGGGGCGATTCCGCCGAATTCGGCCCTGACCTTCGAGATAGAGTTGCTGGAAGTGCTGACGCGGGATGATTGAGCGGCCGTTTTGCAACGCCCAGGATGGCATTCACTACTGATGGCGTCCCGCAATTGCCGGGGCGATGTGGCGGGTAACCCGATTTCTCTGCCACACGAGCCTGCCTTGATGAAGTTGCCAACATTCTTCCGCCGTCGCCGTCACCTGCTACTGAGCCTGGTGCTTACAGCTGTCGCCGTGCCGCTGGCGCTGGAGGCTGTCGAAAGCCGCGCGCAACCGGTGGATGGCACCCAAACGCTGGTGTTCCTGCGCCATGCCGAGAAACCCGGCGAGGGCTTAGGCCAGTTGAACTGCCAGGGCCTCAACCGTGCGCTGGACCTGGCCACGCTGCTGCCCGACATGAGGGTTTTAGTCCTTGGCTGTGGCAGTGCAGCGATTGGCCCGGGTGATGTGTTGGCCTGTGCCGGCCTCTTCGCGGGCACGCCCGCTCCCACAAGATAACCACAAGCCTGAAGGCTGTGGGGGCCCTGTGGGAGCGGGCGTGCCCGCGAAGAGGCCGGTACTGGCAACTTAAGGACTAGCGGCCGAACCGCATCGGCCAACCCACCACCTTCTTCACCCGCGGCGTGGCATAGGTGCGCACCTTGGAGGTACTCAACCCCATGCGCACCAGCGCTTCGGCAATGGTCACCGCCGCACTCACGCCATCCACCACCGGCACCCCGGTACGCTGGCGGATCTGCTCGTCCAGCCCGGCCATGCCGCCACAACCCAGGCAAATCACCTCGGCCTTGTCTTCGCGTACGGCGCGTTCGGCCTGCTCCACAATCGCCTGCACAGCACGCTGTGGGTCGGCTTCCAGCTCCAGTACCGCCAGCCCGCTGGCCCGCACCGAGGCGCAGCGGTCATACAGGCCAGAAAGCTTCAGGCGGTCTTCGATCAGCGGTACGGTCCGGTCCAGGGTCGTTACCACCGAATAGGCATGGCCCAGGTACATTGCCGTGCTGGCAGCGGCATCGGTGATGTCTACCACCGGCACATTCAGCAGCTCCTGCAGGCCTTCGCGGCCGTGTTCGCCATAACCGGCCTGGATCACGGCGTCGTAGGGGCCCTCGTAGGCCAGTACCCGGTCCATCACCGCTATGGCTGCCAGGTAGCTTTCAAAGTTGCCTTCCACCGATTCGGCGCCGAACCAGGGGGTGAGGCCGACGATCTCGGTGCCGGGCGCGGCTACCGTACGGGCCTGTTCGGCGATGGCCTCGGTGATGGCTGCGGTGGTGTTGACGTTGGCGATCAGAATACGCATGGGCAGTCTTCCCTGATTAATGGCTGCTGTGGTCGACGGCGATGCACTCGCCGCTGACATCGTGGTACTGGCGGTTGCGCGGCGCGATCAGCAGGTAGAGTGCGGCGGCGATGCCGGCCCCTATCAGCCAGGAAAACGGCGCCACACTGTGGAAATTGGGCACCAGGGCCAGCACGATGGCCAGCAGTGCAGCCGGCAGGAACGCGGCCACGGCGCGCAGGTTGATGCCTTTGCTGTAGTGGTAGGCGCCGGCGGGGTCTTCGCTATACAGCTGCGGCACGTTGATGCAGCCTTTGCGCAGCAGCCAGTAGTCGGACATGATCACCCCGTACAGCGGGCCGAGCAGGGCGCCCAGCCCCGACAGGAAGTACACGATCACCAGCGGGCTGTTGTACAGGTTCCACGGCAGGATCAGCACCGCCACGGTGGCGCTGATCAGCCCGGCACGGCGGAAGTTCAAGTGGCGCGGCGCCAGGTTGCTGAGCACGAAGGCCGGGGCGACGAAGTTGGCCATGATATTGACCGCCACAGTGACGATCAGGAACGCGAGGCAGCCCAGTACCAGGAAGGGGGTGCTGGGAATGGCGGCGACGATTTGCGTGGGGCTGTCGATGACCTGCCCGTTGATCTGGAATTGCGCACCGCAAAGCACCACGGTGATCACCGCGAACACCAGGATGTTCACCGGCAGCCCCCAGAAATTGCCGACGCGGATGGTCTTGCGGCATGGCGAGGAACGGGCGAAGTCGCAGAAGTTCAGTACCAGGGTGCCGTAGATCGCCAGCCAAAGGGCGCCGCCGGCGAAGATGTTGCGCCACATCTCGTAGCCGGTCAGGGGCTCGGCCACCGACCAGGCGATACGCGCGTCAGCCTGGGCGTACATGAACACCGCCAGCGCTGCCACGGTCAGCAAAATCACCGGGCCAGCGAAGCCTTCGTAGCGGCGTACCATTTCCATGCCGTAGGCAAGAATCACCAGCTGCACCAGCCAGATCGCCACGAAACACACCCAGCCCAGGCTCGACAGGCCAAGAATGCTGTCGTGGTCGTAGGCGGCCATGTGCGGCCATACGGCGGTAAGCAGTACCCGCAGCACGACCGAGGCCAGGTAAGTCTGAATGCCGAACCAGGCGATGGCGATGATCGCCCGGATCAGCGCCGGAAGCTGTGCACCATGGATACCGAAGGCGATGCGGCTGATGACCGGGAACGGCACCCCGGTTTTTTGCCCCATGTAACCGGACAAGTTCATGAAGAAGTACACCAGCGCGGCGCCAATGGCCAACGACAACAGAATTTGCCAGCCACCGAGGCCGAGGGCGAACAAGCCCATGGCGAATGAATAGTTGGCAATGTTGTGCACATCGTTGGTCCACAACGCGAAGATGCTATAGCCACCCCAACGCCGGCCTTCGCTTCGCGTGGGGGCAAGGTCGCGGTTATGCAGGCGTGGGCTCAGGGCCAGTTCGGGATGCTGGCCGGCAAGGGTGGAATTGGGGTGGGTGCTGACGACGGATTGTTCAGGGGCAAGATCGAGGCTGCTACTCATTCCGGCGGGCTCCTGATGCACATGGACTGCGATGAGCGGGCATGCGCACGGGCTCGCCATCTCGTCGATGCAGCGTTGGCATCACAGGGTTGTAGGCGCGGCGGCCGGTAATGGGTCGGCGCCGCAAGTTATTGTGTATTTATGTTTTGTTTAAGTTGTATACAAAGCATAAGCACACAAAAGCCATTTCTGTGCCAGATAGAATCCAGTTCTTGATCGTGTTTTTTTCAGGATTGAGTCAGGTGTGGGATAACTAGCTGAAATACAGGCGTTATAAATTGACCATTTGAACAAGTTTATTTTTTGGTTTGCAGGATAACTTGATCAAATGGTCAAAATTAGTTGTTGTGGGGGTGTAACGTATTGGGGCGCCGCTTGGAGAACTGCACACAAAAATGGCACTTAAGGTGACATTCTTGTGTACAAATAATAGTCAGCCGTTCCCTTTCCCTGCTGGCCGGCCCCTCAGTCAGGGTTGTACTGGCCCCATCGGCGGCAACCGCCGTTTGACCGGGCTCTTCTTGATGATTGCGGTGTTGGTCTCGGCCAACACATTGATGCGGTCCAGCAGGGTGTCCAGCTGCTCCATCGAGCGCACATGCAGCCTGGCGATGAAGCAGTCCTCGCCGGTGACCTTGTCGCACTCGGTGAATTCGGGGATGGCAATGATCTGCCGCTCGACTTCCTGCAATTGCCCGGGCAGTGGGCGGATACGCACGATGGCTTGCAACTGGTAGCCGAAGGCACGTGGGTCGACATTGACCGTGTACCCGCGCAACACGCCACGTTCCTCCAGCCGGCGCAAACGCTCGCCGACGCTGGGGGCAGACAGCCCACTTACCTGCGCCAGGGCCTTGAGCGAGCGGCGCGAGTCCTCCATCAGCGCGTTGATCAACAGTTGGTCGATGGCGTCGGTCATGTGTACCTCAAAGGGTAGGTTGCGGAATTTGCCTTGATAGTAAAGGCAAAATTATGGGTTTGCCTTGCTAATCGGCTGGAAGGTTGCACGGGGCCCTCTGCATACTGTTGCCATCGACGAGAGGAGGTGTGGGATGGACAATTCATTGCGCCGGGGGTCGCTGGAAATGGTAGCGGCCATGCTGATTTCCGGGACCATCGGCTGGTTCGTGCTGGCGTCCGGCCTGCCGGTACTGGAGGTGGTGTTCTGGCGCTGCGTGTTCGGTGCCGTGACCTTGCTGGTCATCTGTGCCGCGTTCGGCTTTCTGCGCCCCGGTGTGATCAGCCGCCCGGCGCTGCTGCTGGCGATAGCCAGCGGCGTGGCCATCGTCGGCAACTGGTTGCTGTTGTTTGCCTCGTATTCGCGGGCGTCGATTGCCATCGGTACCGCGGTGTACAACGTGCAGCCGTTCATGCTGGTGGGCTTGGCGGCGTTGTTTCTGGGTGAAAAAATCACCTTGGCCAAGCTGAGCTGGCTGAGCGTGGCGTTCCTCGGCATGCTGGCCATCGTCAGTGCCCATGGCGCCGCGCAGGGGGGTGGCGAGGACTACCTGCTGGGCATTGCCCTGGCGCTGGGCGCGGCGCTGCTGTACGCCATCGCGGCATTGATCATCAAGCGGCTCAGCGGTACGCCGCCGCATCTGATCGCGTTGGTCCAGGTGAGCACCGGCGTGGTGTTGCTGGCACCCTGGGCCAAGCTGGGCGGCCTGCCGGGTGAAATGCCGGCGCTGGCCAGTTTGCTGACGTTGGGGGTTGTGCACACCGGCCTGATGTACGTGTTGCTGTACAGCGCCATCCAGCGCTTGCCCACGGCGTTGACCGGGGCGTTGTCATTCATCTACCCCATTGCGGCGATCCTGGTCGACTGGGTGGCCTTCGACCACCGCTTGACGCCGCTGCAATGGCTGGGGGTGGCGTTGATCCTGCTGGCGGCGGCAGGGATGCAGCAGGGATGGTGGTTCAGACCCAAGTCGTTGGTCATCAAGGGCCATTGAGGCCGCTCCGCGCCCTATCGCAGGCAAGCCAGCTCCCACAGGGATCCCCTTAGGGCTGACAGGTGTTTG
>NZ_AEWE02000036.1:0-86518 GCF_000190455.2 Pseudomonas sp. TJI-51 | reverse complement strand
GGATTAGTTGACCACTACACAGGCCCCTTAGGTAGCACCTGAGAATTTGCCGACATCGATAGGTTGCGGAACGAATGCGGGGCCCTCCCCCGCAGCCTCCACTTCACCTTGGCAACGCCGTAACGCTCAGCCATCGGGCGACTGACCAGTTTGATGTTCTGCTGACTGAAGCGCGGGATGATGCCCACGCCGGCGTCGCAACTGGCCCAGTGCCAGGCGACGCCTTTGTCGATTTTCTCCAGACGGATAATGAATGTTCGAGGCTCATTGTGAAGCTCATACTCAATAACATAGAGTTGCTGTCCCACCACCAGAATTCCCTCCCTAGTCATGCTCTATTGAGCAAAGCGGGAAAGAAATAATTCCATCGATCTGGCAGGTGGTAAGGCATTCTGTGCATTTGGGGGTCTCGGCGTTATTTGTCCTCACTGCCTGTAAGGAATACGAACAAGGTCTCAGCGCAGGCCGTAATCCCCTCCAGAAGCACCATCTCGAAGCCATGGGTATTCTCGGTCGGTATCGCAATGCAGCCGGCCCGGGCATCGATCCCCGCACTCAATACCGCGCTTGCATCCGACGCAAAATCAACGAGCAACGCCGCCTGAGGCTCATAACCTGCCTTTCTACCAGCGGCGATCAGGCCCTGCACCACGTTGCGGCTGTAGTATCCCTTCTGGTCGCCGGTATTGATGATCGGGTTCGCCGAAAGCTCCGTGCCATACTCCTCAAGTACCGGGCCGACCTCGACGGCGATTGTGGTGTCGCCGGGCAGCCGGGAAGCTGCATACATGGCGCCGGCATTCGACTCTTCCTCCAGCGTCGTAAGCACGAACCAGACATCCTGCTTCAGTTTTTCTCGCCGCTCACTCAGCAGCTTCGCGCAGAGAATGACAGCGCTCAGCGGAGCTCGGTCGTCCAGGAAGTGAGCGGCAATACAGTCATGTACCTTGAAAGGCTTACGCCAGTGCTGACTGAGCACGACTCGAGTACCAGGCCGAACGCCCAGCTCCTGAAGTTCTGACCTGGTCTTGCGCGTGACGACGTAGACATCTTTCCACTGAACATTACCTGCCAGCACGTCTCTTCCATTCGAAGTCCGACCGCTGTTGTGCATAGAGCCGTAGGACAAAACCCCTGGCAGGATGTGTTCATCGCCTAGGATATCGACGGGACAGACGCCGAAGCTTATCGGTTGTGCGCCACCGAGAGCGAGCACCTCCAGGGTGCCGTTCTCCAGCACATTTTTGACGATCATTGCGATCTCATCGAGGTGGGCCATAACGCGTATGGCTGCCTCTGGATTGCAAGCGCGGCCTCCACGAATCACCCCTACCACATTACCGGCAGGGTCTATGTGCGTGTCATCGCAGAAATTTCGAAGCTCCCGCAGGCAAATGGCCCGCACCTCATCCTCCTGCCCGCCAGGCCCACGGGCATTGAGGAGCTCGGTCAGTAATCCCTCAATCTTCAAACTAAACCTCCATGATTCACGCGATCACGCCAGCTGGATGTACACCGAGTAGCTACCCAATAGCACCCAGAACACCAGAAAGATCCACGGCGTCCGTAGTGAGAACAGCAATGACTTTCGATGCCCTGCACGCGAGGTTTCCGCCTCACAGAACAGCGGCGACTCGTCGTAAGCCAACCCCATCAACGGCTCGCTGCGCAGCAGGTGGCTCTGCTTGAGCTGCCAGTGATAGATGATGTTGTACGCCGCCCGGATGCCAGGCCAGGCGTTGAGCGAGCTCAGTACCCCGAGCAAGGCGAGGAACGCGGGCACGATCAGGGTGAACATCTCGCCCCATCCTTGATTGAGGTTGCCCATGGAGGAGACGAAGGCGATGACCAGGAATGACTGCGCGGCCAGGTAGGCATCCGTGCGGTTCGCCAGGATACTGGTTTCGTACTGGATCTCACGCCGGTAAAAATCCAGACGCTCCTTGGGAGAGCCAAACATCCTGGCATTGTGCTCGCTGATTTCGTGCTCAGGGGTCGTTGGGGTAATGATTCGAGGCACTCGCTGCTCCGCAAATTGGGCTCCGAGCGACGAGATGAGCTTGGAGCTGAGTTCGGTAGAGCCGGCGCTGGGGCAGGGAATTCAATTGGATTGATGTCCTGCACCGCTCGTCGTACCAACCGCAGATTGAAACCAACACGCGGAGGGCAGGCCTCTCGAACCGGTATGAACGTTCTCAACAACAGGAGCTTCTACCATGCGCGACTTCCCTACCCCACCCTTCCCTTCGCAGCCTCAAAATGTCCCTGGCTCACAGCGCAAGATGGAGCCCTACCCGGATTGTGGTGAGCAGTCGTATACCGGCCACAATCGACTCGAAGGCAAGATTGCCCTCATCACCGGGGCTGACAGCGGCATCGGGCGGGCAGTAGCAATTGCCTATGCCCGTGAAGGTGCAGACGTCGCCATCGCTTATCTGAATGAGCATGAAGACGCGCAAGAAACCGCGCGCTGGGTTGAGTCTGCAGGCCGTAAATGCCTGCTGTTGCCCGGAGATCTAGCGCAGAAACAACACTGCTACGACATCGTCGAAAAGACAGTCAGCCAGTTCGGGCGTATCGACATCCTGGTCAACAACGCGGCGTTCCAGATGTCCCACGAGACCCTGGAGGAAATCGACGATGATGAATGGGTGAAGACCTTCGATACCAACATCACCGCCATCTTCCGTATTTGCCAGGCGGCCCTGCCTTCCATGCCCAAGGGCAGTTCGATCATCAATACGAGCTCGGTCAATTCCGACGATCCATCCCCCAGCCTGCTGGCCTATGCCACGACCAAAGGAGCCATTGCCAACTTCACCGCTGGCCTGGCTCAGTTGCTAGGCAAGAAAGGTATTCGGGTCAACAGCGTTGCGCCAGGGCCTATCTGGACGCCTTTGATTCCGGCAACCATGCCGGATGAGGCCGTCAAGAACTTTGGCTCTAGCTACCCGATGGGGCGCCCGGGGCAGCCGGTCGAAGTCGCGCCGATCTACGTGCTGCTGGGCTCCGACGAGGCCAGTTACATCAGTGGCTCACGTTACGCAGTGACTGGCGGTAAACCGATCCTTTAGCAACAAAAGGCTCGCCGTGCTGGCGAGCCTCTCCCTCTTTTTGCGTTGCAGTTTCAGCGTTTGTGCTGATCGTGATCACGGGCCGTTTTTTGCGCTGTCGAGTCATGAGCTGTACCCGTTGATCCGTCCGGACGATGGGCATCGTTGTCTCGCTCCTCTTCCCCATGCGGCCTCGTCTGCGCTCCAACCTGTTGCCTACCGCTCTCTTTCTTCATCTTGCTCTCCTACCTTTGCCTTTGAATAAAAGAAGCCAGTGTATGAGGCAAAGTTCAGGTCAGGTTCACTCCTCGAGATAGCCGAACATTAGATGCGATGAACTAAATACCCCAGCATCGCGTCCACCGCAAAACAAGCGAGTCTACTCTGAAATGGAAAACGACCCTGTACTGGCCGCCCTCGGCAATCTCAAAAACAACAAACTGATTTTGAGCACAGCAGAATCGTGCACTGCAGGCTGCCTTGTGGCTTTGCTGGCGGCGGTACCGGGTACCGGAGAGGTGCTGGAAAGCGGCTATGTCGTCTACTCACCCAGCGCCAAGAAGCGACTGCTGGGGGTCAACGCCGAAACCATCGAACGATACGGCCTGACCAGCGAAGCAGTAGCCTGGGAAATGGCCTTGGGCGCCTTGAGAGACAGCGATGCGAATGTGGTGATCGCCACCACCGGGGTAGCCGGGCCGGCGCCTGAGTCCGGGATACCACCGGGGACGATGTGCTTTGCGTGGGCCTTCGCCGGCGAGCCAATTGCCGTTTTCACGCGCACTCAACGCTTCTTCGGCGAGCGGTCTGAGGTCATGCGCCAAGGTGCCCTGTTCGGGTTGACCCGGCTTTCCCACTACCACCAGCGCTGGTTACGCGGTGAGCGCGCCTGAGGGTTGTGATCATGTCGGAAGATGAACTGCTATCCAGGCGTCATCCTGTTCAAGAAGACATGCCGATGCAGCAGCGTGTCTGGCGCTTCGAGCGCTTAGGGTGGTACGTGCTCGTGGCCATCGTATTGCTTGCCTTGGCAGGCCTGTTCGGTAATGGCCCATTGAGCGATGCGGAGGTGGTGAGCCAGGATGGACGGGTACGGGTTGAGTATCAGCGCCTCAGCCGAAGCGGCACGACAGACAACCTTTTCATCACCGTTCAGGGTATCCCTGGTCAGCCGGTGGAGGTACAACTCGAGGGATCGTTGCTCCGTGACGCCAGTATCGAGACTTTACAACCGGAGCCGCAACGGTCGATGTCGCATGGCCAGGCCATGCTGTTCCAATTGGGTACTAAGCAAGATGGGGTCGCCACCTTGTACCTAACCCTTCGAAGTGAGCACGTGGGCACTCTAGAGGGCAGCGTCAGGGCTGGCCCTGAAAGCGCCGTTCACTTCTCCACATTTCTTTACCCCTAGGAGTGCGTCATGGATTCATCCTCCGCGCAGCCGGGATGTACGTCGCCCTTATGCTGCTGTTTCGCGTAGCCGGGCGGCGCTCACTGGCCGACCTGACAACCTTTGACTTCGTCTTGCTGCTGATCATCGGGGAGGCCACACAGCAGGCGCTTCTGGGTGACGATTTTTCATTCACCAATGCCATGCTGGTGATTGCCACGCTGATCGTTTTGGACGTCGGCCTTTCACTCGCGAAGCTGAACTCCAAGCCCTTGGCCAGGTTACTGGATGGGCACGCCACCCTGGTCGTTGAGAATGGGCGCTTTCTGCATCACCGCATGCGTCGGGCTCGCCTCACGGAGGACGATATTCTTGAGTCAGCGCGGGACAGCCAAGGCATCGAAAATATTGAGCAGGTCAAGTTCGCTATCGTCGAACGAAATGGAAAGATTTCGATCATTCCTGTCGAGTAAGGCTCGGCGCTACTCCTCGCAGAGCCCAGGCCGTTCAGAGTGCCAATATCGCCTGGCTATGGTCTATGGTAGGTACGGGCATCAGTTCGCGCCGAGATACTAGCCAGGCCCGCATCCGCTCGGTATCAAAAATCTGACCCTCTTCCATCATCAGCAGAATGAGCGCTTGGGACATTCGGTAACAGCCGCATTGAGAACAGCGTCGCTCTTCCCAACCACCGATGCATTCGACGGACTCAGCTTGCCCGGCGCAAATCAGACAGCTCATGTAAACCCCCTTTGTTCTTGTTCCCTGCAGGGTAAATGCGAGGTCACGAAGCTCCCTTGTGTCTCGCTTTACATGAGATATACATACCAATCCTAAATTCCCTCTGTTTGCGCAGCGCTCACATAAGACGAACCAGACGCCAGATAGCCATGTCGGAATCAGAACACGTGATCTCGAAGGCATACCGATGGAAAGAGAACCAGTAGAAGCTCAACAGGGTGCGCCTCAGAGAGATGAGGGTGGATGGTTGCCCCTGGAGCAGTATGGTGCGCTCGGCGATGGGCGCTCTGTGGCACTGATTGGTCTGGACGGTTCCATCGACTGGTGGTGCGTACCCCACATGGACTCCCCACCCCTGTTCGACAAACTGCTGGCCCCGCAAACAGGCGGCTGCTTCTCCATCACCCCCAGCGAATCATTCGTTGCCGAGCGCCGTTATCTTCCTGACAGCAACGTTCTCGAAACGACGTTCATCACCGGTGATGGTCGCGCTCGACTCACAGAATCTCTGAACAGCGGCCCTGCTGGCCGGTTGCCGTGGGCCGAGTTGGCCAGGCGTATCGAGGGCGTCGAGGGACAAGTGGATTTTCAGATCGCCGTCGATTTCGGAACCCAGGCTGATACGGTCAGCCCCTACGTAGCGCCGAACGACAATGCCTGCGTCTTTCATGCTGGCCGCATACTTGGCATGTTCCTGCACGACGACCAAGTACACATCGAACGCAAGAACGACATGGGCGTGCGTGCATCCCTTACCGTTGCCGCTGGGCAGCGCTCAGTGGTCGCGATCATTGCAGGTCGAGATGAGCCGCTGGTGGTACCGCCATTAGCCTTGATCGATGAACGCATCGACGGCTCGCACCGGGAGTGGTGCCAATGGTCGAAGGGTCTGGTCTACGACGGCCCGTATCAGGCCCAGGTCATCCGAAATGCGCTGGCTCTCAAACTGCTGCTTTCCTCTCCAAGTGGTTCGATTATGGCGGCAGCGACCTCATCCCTTCCCGAGCGGATTGGCGGCAGCAAAAACTACGATTACCGCTTCGCCTGGATACGCGATGCTGGCTACACCATCGAAGCGTTTCTGGGCATCGGCGCACAGCCGGAAGCCAAGGCTGCATTTACCTGGCTACTGCGCCGGTTAGATGAACATGGGCCACGGGTGTTTTATACCCTTGATGGGGCCATTGGTGATTGCGTGCGCCAGGTTGATCTCCCTGGTTATAAAAACTCGCCTCCAGTGGTTGGCAACGACGCCCGCGACCAGCTGCAGCATGGCGTGTTCGGCGACATTTTCGAAACCGCCCGTTGCTTCATCGACAGCGGCAACATTCTCGACTCGCCGAGCGCCACAATCCTGTCCAAACTTGCCGACCAGTGCGCCGACTGCTGGAGGCAGGAAGACGCTGGCATCTGGGAGTTGCCGGAAAAACAGCATTACACGATGTCCAAAATCAGCTGCTGGCAAGCCTTGAGCCGGGCCATCGAATTGGCCGATGGCGGTCACCTTCCCACTACATGCCGGGAACGCTGGGATCGCGAGAGGCAACGGATCAAAGAGTGGATTGAGGCCAACTGTTGGAGCGAGACACACCAGGCCTACCTGTTCTACCCCGAAAGTGACCGCTTGGATGCTTCGGTAGCGCTCGCCGTCCGATTTGGTTACCCCAGCGTGGAACGGCTCCGCAGCACGCTGGAGGCTGTTCAAAATGAGCTGGGCGCCGGCGCTTTCCACTATCGCTACAGCAACGCTCAGGAGGAGGAAGGTTGCTTCCTAGCCTGCACGTTCTGGTTGATCGAATCCTGGGCAATCCTTGGCCAGGAAGAGCGAGCCGAGGCTGCCTTTTCCAAGTCACTGAAAGAGCTGTCGCGGGGGGTGGGCATCTACTCGGAGATGATCGACCCGGAGAGTGGACAGTACCTTGGCAACCTACCGCAGGGTCTGACCCACTTGGCTGCGCTTCGGGCAGCACTAGCCATCGGTGGTTGTCGCCCTGATCGGTGATGCCAACCATCCTGAGTGTTGAACCCTCCCGATTGGCAACGACTCAACCACAGGCAAGTTCTTCATTCTCTCAATCCGTGATGAGGTAACGCCATGAACGCTATCGACTTGCTGATTCAAGACCACAAGCTGGTGAAGAAACTGCTTGAAGAGCTGTCGACCAACACCGAGCGAGCAGTGAAAAAACGGGCCGATCTACTCCACAGGATCGAGCAGGAGCTGCAGATTCACACCGCGCTCGAAGAAGAAATTCTCTATCCGGCCATCAAGGAAGCGGGTGGCAAGGAAGAAGCGAAGATGTACTACGAGGCCAAGGAAGAACACCGGACTGTTGACTCCCTCGTCCTACCCGACCTCCTGCATACCGAAACCGGCACCGTCGAATTCGCCGGGCGGGTAAAGGTCATGAAAGAGTTGTTGGAGCATCACATCGAGGAAGAAGAAGGCGAGCTCTTCCCCACGGCGAAGAAGCTACTCAGCAAGGACACCCTCGAGGAGCTTGGGCAAACCATGGAAATGCAGAAAAAGATGCTCAAGGGCGAGCAGCGGGCCGCCTGATAGGCCAGTCCCTGCCAGCACTCACATGGCTGGCAGGTCTCCACATTCAAACATCGAACAACGAGTTGGGAAAGGTTTCATGGAGCATTGGATCGGATTACTGGAATGGCCAGCCATGGTGATGACCGTGCTGGCAGCATGGTGCATCGGCTCCCGCCGTCCGGGCAGAAGAAAGGTGGGCTTCTGCTGCTTCATCGCGAGCAATGTCTTGTGGGCCGTCTGGGGCTGGCAAGCAGAGGCTTGGGCCCTGATCATCCTGCAGTTCTGCCTCTGCGCCATGAATTTGCGCGGTTGGAGAAAGAACACACAACTCGAGGTATGCGGCTGAGGGAGATTGGCTGAACTGACATCGAGTGATTCCCGGCAGCAAGTTGGTACTGCTTAACCACCCACCATGCTTCCCTCCCTGGAAGCATGGGTGAGCGGATCATGCCGCTGGCTTGAGCACCACCTTCGTCCAACCATCATCCCTAGCATCGAAATGCTTGTAGGCTTCTGGGCCCTCAGCAAGCTTCAGACGATGAGAGATAATCTGGGAAGGCTTGGCACGCCCATGATGGATGAGCTCTGCAAGACGACGATTGTAGGCCTTCACGTTCGCCTGACCTGTGCGGATCTGCTGGCCCTTGAACCAGAACGCACCGAAATCGAAGGCCATCTTGCCCTCTTTCGCCAGGTCGTTCTTCGCACCAGGGTCTTCAGGCACGAACACGCCCACAACGCCAATGCCACCGGTAGCCTTGGTAGAAGCGACCAGGTTGTTCATGGTGAGGTAGTTCGCTTCATGGCCATGTTTATCGCAGCACTGATAGCCGACGCACTCGCATCCCCGGTCGGTGCCTTTGCCATGGGTCAGGTTCAATATCTATTCCACAGCCTTCTGCTCGACTGCATTGATAGGCGTTGCCCCAATCTGCGCGGCAAGCTGTAGGCGATCCGGCTGATTGTCGATCACGAACACCTGTGAGGCACCTTTGATGATCGCTGAATGCGCCGCCATTAGCCCGACAGGCCCTGCACCATAGATTGCAATGCTCTCGCCTGGCTGCAAGCCGGCCAGTTCCGTAGCATGCCAACCGGTGGGGAAAATATCTGAGAGCATGACGTAGTCATCTTCTCGTTCCTGAGCGTCCTCAGGCAGCACGAGGCAATTGAAATCTGCATACGGAACGCGGAGCAGTTCCGCCTGACCGCCTTGGTAGGGCCCCATCTCGGCAAAGCCGTAAGCGGCGCCGGCAGAACCGGGGTTGGCTGTCAGACAGAATCCCTTGAGCCCTTTTTCGCAGTTCTCACAGAACCCGCAGCCGATGTTGAACGGCAGGCAGACGCGATCACCAATTTTGACCCGGTCGACTCCGGCGCCCACCTCAATCACTTCGCCGAGGTTTTCATGTCCAAAAACTCGACCTGTCTCGAAAGACGTGCGGCCTTCGTACATGTGCAGGTCTGAGCCGCATATATTGGTTGTGGTGATCCGCACCAGTACGTCTGTGGGTTTCTCAATTTTCGCGTCCGGTACATCCTTGACCGCGACATCACGAGGGCCGTTGTACACGATGGCTTTCATGCTGAACTCCCAAAGTCAGGGGCGGTAGAAATCCGCCCTACTCTGATCAGGCGAATCGGTGAGCCGATACGTTCAGCGAGGTAAAGCTTGGGTCAGACCGGTGGCACTAAAAGCTGTCGCGCCCATACTTCTAGGAGGCACATGGTTATATGCCCGGCAACGAATGGTCAGTCGCCGATCTTGTTTCAACTTCAATGGCCGCGCCGGTCGACTCGTGTTTTCTGCCAAGACGACCAAGTCGTATCAATGCTGAATCGAGGAATTCTCTCGAGCACCATGACTTGCCCAATCGCAGACCACATAGCGACTACTTAGCGTCTGCACCACCACATAGCCTTGAATTTCTTCAGAGCTCATGATGATCGAGGTTCGAATTGGATCACCATCATCGAACCTGTTCTCACGGTCACGGAAAACGATGCCTTCCAGAAAAAGCTCACCAGTGCCGTACTCGACTGATGAGAGAAAAGCTGTGATCTCCCGACCAAAATCGATTTGCATTGCCTGTTTCACGCTGCTGGGCATCGCAGCTAAAGGTGCGTCGACGATTTTTGATGAGGAAAGCGGTGTCCTGCGTCTGACCATGTAGAACCTCATGTGTTGGCAACCACTATCTCGCAAGCTTGGCTGAGAGAAGAAGGGTCACTGTATAAGCCGGCCAGCAACAGGCGATTGAGTGTGCGCATGATAACCTCAAATCATGTTTAACCTCAGGAGCGCCCTGCTTGAGCAACCCACTCGTTTCTGGCTACTACGAAACTCTTCTGAAAGCTCCCGTCTTCTCCGCCGACCCTATCGGTATCCGGCAGAGCCAGCGCTGGCAGCTGATTGTTGATGACATTCACCACAGCAAATCCGTGAGTGATCTACGTGAGGCGCGTGGAAAAGCCGAAGGCTACATTCGAGGACTTGTAGATGCTGGACACCTCTCCCACGACCGAATCCGGGACTACACAATCTTGAGCAGCATTCACCGGCGCCGATCATTGCTCTCGGACGCTTGATCGCAGCATCGTTCATCCAGCGCACGGAAGCGTCTGGCTATGCGGTTGCAATCATCCCCGCAATAAGTGCTCGCAAGCTCGCCCTTCCCAACTCCCGCTTGAAAGACGTCAGCACAAAGCGCCCCTCTGCTGTAGTGATCACCCAGTATCGCCCTACCTTCTTTAGATGGTCGATGCTAGACGTCTGCAGGATGTGCCCGTCCGCCCTTTGATCAAACTGCCCGGGATCATTGTGACTGAAAACGATGCCCACCGCGCACTCCGAAGAAATGAAGACTTCGCTCAAGTAGGCGGTGACAGGTGGCGAGTACCTGTAAGCCATCGCTCGTAAAATTCGTTTGAGCTGAAAATCTGACGGGCTTTTGCAGTGGTACTCGATCGTGACCTCAGCTGACATAAACTCTTCCCGCACCTGCAGGCGTAACCGAGTCAAACCTCTATAGTGAAGGCCGGCGAGAAGCCTGTGCGCTCGCGTGGATAGCCTTTTGGGTTCGATACGAGCCGGCAGCCTGAAATGACCGTGTCGATTGCGTGATGAGTGTGGCCGAAGATCCAAACATCAGCCTGAGCTACCAGGTCATGCCACTGGTTGAAATACGCCGCGCCCAGATGGCCTTCATGACCATCGCCGGCGACATCCTGGATGGGGCAATGGTGGGTAATGACCACTGTCTTGCCATCGAAGTCCTTCGCCAGCTCTGTGGCCAGGAACTCACGTGTAGCAATGTTTCGGGCGATGAGATCGACTGGGCGAAGCTTGCTGTAGCCCTCCCCTATACGAATCCTCTTGAAGTCCGTCATCCACTCCGCACAGACCCTCATCGCCGCTTTGTAGTCGCCCGTGGCGGTGTAGTCCGTCCAGGCTGTCGCGACCAGAAAGCGCGTGTTACCGATGATCAAGATCTGGTTGTCCAGGACGTGCACGTGCTCTGCAGCCGCGTCACGCATTTTGGTGAGCGTCCGGTCGATGTGGCCCTTGTAGAACTCGTGATTCCCACAGACGTAGAGCACCGGGCATTCGAAGGTTTCGTTCGCCCATGTCACTCCCCTACCACGTACCGAAATGTCGCCGGCTAGCACGACCAGATCAGCATCTGTTGCAGGTGGCTGGAAGTCAACGAACTCCAGATGGAGATCTGAATAGACCGTGATTCTCATCGTGTCGCCTGGTCTCCATATCGCAAAAGGCTAATCGCCTCTCCAGAGCCTCCAACGAAGTGGAGGCCTGGCTACAAGCAATTACTTGAAGGCTTTGCTGAAGCGCTGAGAAAGCTCAGCAATTCCGATCGTCGCCCAGCTCTCCGGGTCGTTGCTCTTCCGGATGAAGTTGATCGCAAAACCAACCATCACTAGACCGGCGATGATCCCTTCCCAGAGCGCCCAGATGAAGGTGGTAGGCACCAGGTAGTCCGGATCCTCGCTTCCCGTCACCAGGTAGATCAAATATGGAGACGCGAAGCAGCCAATGACGAAGGTGAGGATCATCAAAGGAATCGCGGAAACCATGATCAAGATCGGTACCTTGAACTGAAGCTCCTTTGCCGCGATGAGCAGGCCGCTCTCACCTTTCATGGCGTAGATGGTGCCCTTATTCTGCATCTTGTCCTTCTTCTTAGTGAAAAAGCCGTACAGGGTCACGCGCTGCCCTGGCTCCATCTCTTCGTAGACCTTCCCTGGCAAAAGCAGATTCGGCAGCACTTGGCCATCGATGGTCATGTGAGCAGTTACGGTACCCTGCTCGGTAGCCGTGACATGAACCCTCTCGATCACTCCGGTGACCTGCCTGCAATCAAATTTAATCAAAATGTGCTCCTGCAATATTGAGCGCGCATTCAACCGCACCACCTGAATGGCGGCGTGCTTGAGCTGCTGAAATAGCTACGCGCGAAACGAGAAAACGGTATCTGTACGTTTCCTAAAGCCATCGCCTAGCGAAAGGTGACGGTTCTAAATTGGACTCAAAATGCATCCCCTAAGCTTGTTGTCTTGGGCTCTCTAACATTCACTGCATCAAGTCGGTGCGCTCGTGTAGACCTCACCTGATTTGGTGATGAACTCGTAGACCGGACTGCTCTCAGTACCAGGTTTGATACGTATTTCCGACAGCAACTCCATCGAGACCCCTGCACGCTTCGTCATAGAAGCAGGTGCGAGAAGCTGAACCTGATTAACATTGAGTGCTTCCAGCCCTTCCCCTGCGCAAAGAAGATCAAGCTCCCTCACGTCTGACACCATCTGCACCCACGGGCCGAAACAACCATCGACTAACCCGCACCCTTCCACGAGGAAGTAGTAGTTAATCGGATTGAGCTCAACCGCCTTCCAGAGCAACCGCTCGTTGCCAGCAGCTTTGAAGCGCCCCTTGAGGGCATCTCCGTTGGTTACGAACACCTTCCCTACCTCGTTATCGACACTCGTTGCCAGAAAGAAGCAACCGGCAGTTGCTACTTAAAAACCGAGACTTGGCATAGCTCGTTGCTAACTCTGAGCGCCCCACCGGCTTGCTACGCTTCCGCCTTGCGGGGAAGCTTGATTTTGCGGTTATCCACCTGAGAAACCTCATCTAGAGCTGCTGTGGAAAGGTCTGACGGTGGCGTACCGACCAGCTTTGCTCCAATGCAGCGCTCTAGGGTCATTCAGCAGCACGAATAATACACTGATTCAGCGTTTATTCGTAAAGCCTGGATGTGGCTATATCCTGACTTTTGAGCGAGTCATGGATCTCAGAACCGCTTTCGCAGGGGTGCTGCGCGCACTCCGCCTCGTCCGTGGTGCCCGTTATGCCGACCTCTCGGACGCCACGCACCGTCGCAAAATCGCTGAGCTTGAGAACGCTCAAACGAGCGTCAGCCTTGAGCAGTTCGACGCTCTCGCAGAATCCCTAGGTCTTGATGCGATCGCTTTAATGGCGTTGTGCGTTTCTGTGCGAGAAGGAGTCGTGCCACGCGAAAAGATTCTCGACTCGATGGCCAAGCTGACCGACTTCATAGAGGCCGGCGGGATCGAATTGATTGGGGAGCAATTCGACGCCTCCGGTTCTCTGATCAAGAGGTCTCGTGGGAGACCACTGCACGCTAACAATGAGAAGGCGGTTCTCGCGCTTAAGACTGAAGGTCTCTCACCTCAACAGGTTGCAACCAGGCTTGAGCTGGCCCTGACGTCGGTGCTGGAGTATTGGAAAAAATGATCAGCTAAGAGGAGCGCTGGCACATGGCGATCCTTGGGATAAGGGCGGCGCTGTCTACATGATTAGGTGGGTAGCATCGCCCTTAATGCGATTCTGAAGGTGTGATGCCTTAGGGCGAGCTACCGATCGCCACATGCTATCTATCCACTGACATCTGGCTAGTCATCTGGGTCTAGCGGTTCCCCATAGCATTCGTCCAGCAGCTCAACATCTCGCACCACTGGCAATCGCTAAACGGCGCTAGGTGTGATCGAGTGTCGCAGTAGTCATCACGGTAAGCCTTGTGTAACCGTCTGGCCAACTCACCCCTCAGCACACAGACCAGCTCGGACAAGAACGGGTGGAAAACAAAGCCTTGCCCGCAGGTATACCCATTGAATAAGCCTGTATCTGACGTAGGTCATGCAGAGCCTGCCAGCGGGTCGCAATCGACGATGGCTTCATTGTATACTTCGGCTCCGCATACCCCTTGAGCTACAGGAACATCAGCATGACTGTACTCCAAACGATCTACTGGCAGCCTACGCCGCCTTAGCGCTACGCCCCCTCGCAACAACCTGCTTCCGCTAGCCTCGCTCGCGGGTGCTCACTGCTGTACGCCTGGTTTTACACCTTAAGCACACAGCAAAAAATCCTCAAAATTTGAATTTGTATCGATTCGCTCGCCACTCCCTTGGCGTGCGCGATGCTTTGCCTTGGATATTTATATGCTGCAAAAACTTAGACAAACGTGGTTTTCCAACGTCCGTGCCGACGTGCTCGCGGGGCTGGTGGTCGCACTCGCGCTGATCCCGGAAGCCATCGCCTTTTCCATCATCGCCGGGGTAGATCCCAAAGTCGGTCTCTACGCCTCCTTCTGTATCTGTGCTGTCATCGCCTTTGTCGGCGGGCGCCCCGGAATGATCTCGGCGGCGACAGGCGCCATGGCACTGCTGATGGTTACGCTGGTAAAAGAGCATGGACTCCAGTACCTGCTGGCCGCGACGCTACTATGTGGCGTACTTCAAATCCTTGCCGGCTACCTGAAGCTCGGCTCGTTGATGCGCTTTGTTTCACGCTCGGTAGTCACCGGCTTCGTAAACGCATTAGCGATTCTGATTTTTATGGCGCAATTGCCTGAGCTGACCAATGTCACCTGGCATGTCTATGCCATGACCGCTGCGGGCCTGGGAATCATCTACCTGTTCCCGTATGTACCGAAAATCGGCAAGGTGATTCCCTCTCCATTGGTGTGCATTCTGACGCTGACTGCCATCGCCATTTACCTCGGTTTGGATATCCGCACCGTCGGTGACATGGGCCAACTGCCTGATACGCTCCCGATCTTCCTCTGGCCTGAAGTTCCGCTGAATTTTGAAACCCTGCGCATCATTTTCCCGTACTCGGCTGCGTTGGCAGTAGTGGGTCTACTCGAATCAATGATGACCGCGACCATCGTCGACGACCTTACCGACACCACCAGCAACAAAAACCGCGAGTGCAAAGGCCAGGGTGTGGCCAACATCGCTGCCGGCATGCTTGGCGGCATGGCAGGTTGCGCCATGATCGGCCAGTCGATCATCAACGTGAAATCTGGTGGCCGCACCCGTCTCTCGACATTGTGTGCCGGCGTTTTCCTGCTGCTGATGGTGGTATTTCTTGGCGAGTGGCTCTCCAAAATCCCTATGGCGGCACTCGTGGCTGTGATGATCATGGTGTCCATCGGCACCTTTAGCTGGGATTCCTTGCGTAATCTGAAAGAGCATCCGCTGTCGACCAACCTCGTCATGGTGGCGACCGTCGTGGTCGTCGTGGCCACTCACAATCTGGCTTACGGCGTACTGGTAGGTGTGCTGCTGGCCTCCCTGTTCTTCGCAAACAAGGTCGGGCACTACCTGGATATCAAGAGCACTCTTGAAGAGACGAAATCGCATCGGACTTACCGCGTCGTGGGCCAGGTGTTCTTTAGCTCTGCGGACAAGTTCACTGAGGTTTTTGACTTCAAGGAGGCGCTCAACAAGGTCACCATCGATCTCACACAGGCGCATTTCTGGGATATCACCGCCGTCGCAGCGCTGGATAAGGTCGTGATCAAGTTCCGACGCGAAGGCGCTGAGGTTGAAGTGCTCGGTCTCAATGAAGCCAGCGCGACAATCGTTGACCGCTTCGGCGTGCATGACAAACCCGGTGCCATCGACAAGCTCATGAGCCACTAAGGAGAACGACAATGACCCGCGTAATGGCATGCATTGATAACTCACAATCCTCATTGGCGGTCTGCGATTACGCAGCATGGGCCTCGCAACGACTCAGCGCTTCCCTGACCTTGCTTCATGTGCTGGATAAGGAGAAATATCCTGCATCCGCTGACCTCAGCGGCAATATCGGTCTCGGTAGCAGAGAACATCTGCTGGAAGAGTTGGCCATGCTGGATGCGCAGCGGGCAAAACTGGCGTTGGAGCATGGGCAGCACATGCTTGAAAAAGCTCGCGAGCGAACAGTTCACTCTGGCGCCATGTCACCTGATATGAAGCAGCGCCATGGCCATCTCGTCGAGAGCCTGAGCGATCTCCAAGACGATATTCGGTTACTGGTGATTGGAAGAGTCGGTGAGGACAGCACGCGCAGTGCCCAAAGTCTTGGCAGCCAGATTGAAGCGATAGTCCGAACTATCCACCGCCCCACCCTGATTACAACCAGCCATTTCAGGAAACCTGAAACGGTCATGGTGGCATTTGACGGCAGCGCAACAGGCCACAAGACCTTACAGATGCTTGCTTCAAGCCCGCTGTGCGAAGGCCTGCCAATTCATATCGTCATGGTTGGAACGGATTCTGAAGACAACCAGAACGCGCTGGAGAAGGCACGAACCACGCTTGCGTCTTCCGGCTCGCTGGTGCATTCCGAGATCCGCCCAGGCGAAGTAGAGTCCACACTGCATGCGTATCAGGCAGAGCACGGCATTGACCTCTTGGTCATGGGGGCGTACGGGCACTCACGCATCAGGCAGTTTCTGATAGGCAGCACGACCACGACGATGCTGCGTACATCCACTGTACCCTTATTGCTGCTTCGCTGAGCCAGTTCCACTGGCCACAGTATTTCCAGAACTGAGGAAATACCGTGGCCACCCTGGACGATGACTAACTGATCTTGCCGCTACGAGACCACATGCAACTCATAACTGAAATTGTTCACCCCGAGCTGAAATCCAAGCAGGGCAGAGTATTCCGTCGACATGCAGCTCGCGGCATCGTGATGCGGGGTGAACAGATCCTGTTGCTGTTCACCGAGCGCTATAACGATTTCAGCTTTCCTGGAGGCGGCCTTGATGGTGACGAGGACATTGTCGCAGGCCTGAAGCGTGAGCTTGAGGAAGAGACTGGTGCTCGTGAAATACAGGTGCTCCAGCACTACGGTTACATCGAGGAGTACCGGCCCTACCAAAAGCCACAGTACGATCTGATGCACATGACCTCGCATTTTTATCAATGCGAAGTAGCGCCCCAGCTAGAGCCGGTGAGAATGGAAAGCCACGAAATCGCTAATGGTATGCGGCCTGTCTGGATCAACCTGCATGAAGCCATCGCACACAATGAAGCCGTCATGCAGCGTCACGAGTCTTCGATGGGGCAGTCAATTCTGCGCGAAACCTACATGCTGAGAAAAGTCGCTTCCGAATTGTTGATGCCAATCAGCCTTTGAGCTGACTATTTGGCGAAGTCCACTTAGCCTGCCTCAGGCAAGCATCCAATGCTGCGGGAGTAATTGCGTGATTTCGCTCGCCCGCTGTGTCGGAAGCCGCATCAGTACATCCTTGAGATAGGCATACGGATCGTGCCCATTCATACGCGCCGACTGGATCAGGCTCATGATTGCCGCCGCCCTTTTTCCACTGCGCAGCGACCCGGCAAATAACCAGTTCGAGCGCCCAAGCGCCCACGGCCGGATCAAATTCTCGATCTGGTTATTGTCGATGGGCACAGCACCATCTTCCAGGTAGCGCGTCAGCGCTACCCAGCGTTTAAGGCTGTAATCCAGGGCCTTGGCCGTGGCCGAACCCTCGGGCACAAGTTCGCGTTGGGCCAACATCCACTCATGCAGTTTTTCAGCGATGGGCACCGCTGTTTCCTGACGTAATCGCCAGCGGGCTTCGTCGCTCATTTCCTTGGCGTGTCGCTCGACTTCATACAACCCGCCAATCGAGTGAAGCGCCTGCTCCGCCAACTGGCTTTTATTGGCTGCATGCAGGTCGAAGAATTTGCGGCGTGCATGGGCCATGCAGCCGATTTCGGTGATGCCCAGCTCGAAGCTGGCCTTGTAGCCGGCGAAGTCATCGCAGACCAGCTTACCGTTCCACGTGCCCAGGAAGTTACGCGCATGTTCGCCGGCACGGCTGGGGCTGAAGTCGTAGACCACGGCCTTTAGGGCCGAGAAAGGCGTGGTGCTATAGGCCCACACGTAAGCGCGGTGGGTTTTCTTTTCGCCTGGTGCGAGCATCTGAACCGGGGTCTCATCGGCGTGGATCACGCCCTGGGCCAACACATGCTCACGCAGCGCATCGACCAGAGGCTGGAGCTGCACACCGGTCTGTCCGATCCATTGCGCCAGTGTCGAACGGGCGATGGGCAGTCCGGCCCGACCAAAAATCTTCTCCTGCCGGTACAGCGGTAAATGGTCGGCGAACTTCGCCACCATCACGTGGGCCAAAAGGCCTGCGGTCGGGATGCCCTTGTCGATCACTTGGGCCGGTACAGGCGCCTGGATCAGTGTTTCACACTGACGGCACGTCCATTTTCCACGCACATGCCGCTCAACTGTGAACACGCCCGGAGTGTAATCGAGCTTCTCGCTGACGTCTTCGCCGATTCGCTGAAGCTGGCAGCCGCACACGCACTGAGTATTCTCTGGTTCGTGACGGATCACGGTTCGCGGAAACTGCGGCGGCAGTGGTGCACGCTTGGGCTTATGACGTGGCTCGGCCGGTGCGGCCGGCGGATTGGCTGCCTTCAGCTCGGCTTCGATAGCTGCGATATCGGTATCGAGCAGATCATCAAGCAGACTGCCTTGGTCGGGGCTCAGTTGCTCGCTGCGCTTGGCGAACTTGTGTCGCTTGAGGATGGCGATTTCATGAGCCAGTTGCTCGTTGACCGTTTCGAGGCGTTGGATTTTCTGGCTCATGGAGTCGACCTGGGACAGCAACTGCATAGCCTGTTCGGCCAAGCCGCGCAGCTGTTCCGGTGTCATCTGGTCGAGATTGGGCGAGGAAGTCATGCCGCTGATTGTGTCAGAGCAGGTCGTCAACAGCGATAAACCGATGGGCTAATGGCAGGGGCTAAAGCACTGTGATCGCGCTGCCTGCGCCGACCCGCTGCCACGGCAAACCCAGTACCAAGGCTTGAAGTTGCTCGTTATCGAGTTCGACTTCCGATCCGTGACGGATGCCGGGCCAATGAAACTTGCCTTGGTTCAATCGTCGCGCTGCCAGCCAAATGCCCACACCGTCATGCACCAAGACTTTCATTCGGTTGGCACGGCGATTAGCGAAGAGGTATGCGCAGTGCGGCTTCGCCACACCGAACACCGCGATCACCCTGGCCAGCGCGGTCTCGGTACCGGCGCGCATGTCCATAGGCTCGGTGGCAAGCCAGATGGCATCGATCCGAATCATTCCAACAGGTCTCGCAGAAAGGTGGCACAGGCGACAGCGCTTTCGGTCGGCCAGTTCACTTTGACGGTGCCACGCGGGTGCTGGATTTCAATGCAGATACTTGATGAAGCTGCCTGCGAATGTCCTCCGGCTAGCGGCAAGGGCACTGGAATGAAAGCAGGTTGCAGCGCCATAGTTTTGTTCGTGAGTACCCTAATCCATTTATGTACGAGGTTCGCGTTAAGGCTGTGCTTCTGCGCGACGCTGGCAATCGATGCGCCGGGCTGGGCGCACTCTTGGACAACTTGGGCCTTGAAGGATTTTGAATAGGAACGGCGTTGTGACTGCATGGAAAGACCCGCTTAAAAGGCTAGAAATGGTGTCCACTTAAATTAGGTGGACACCATCGCCTTTGGCGTCGGGGTCAGGAAGGTGAGTTGGCCGGACGGTTACAGCCTTGTCGGCTAAGACGCAGGTGAACCAAGATTTAACGCCTCCCCTCAAAAAAGCCAGCGCAGGAGCAACGAACACCTCAAGTCACAATCGCACCCGCGAAAGTCACTTTATAGCCAGCCTTGGTCGCCAAAAGGCCTTTATTTTCAACATATTGAGAATGTCAATAGATTTATTTTTTATTTTTACCCTTGAATTCATTTTTTCAAAACGGAGTATATATATTTGTAACCAATCCAAAAGCTGAAACCTCATCCTCTAGGTAATCATTCACAAGGATGAGGGCTGCGGCCACAGCTCAATCAATGATTATGGAAATGCTCCAAAGCGAAAGCCAACAGCTGGAGCGGAGCTATTCGTTTCTTCGTCCGCAGGACGCCTACGCTTTCTTTTTGACATCAAACAAAGTCGCAATTTTTTGGGATAGCCACGCTCGTAATTTGAGAATTGACAACTTGTCAAAACCTTAAATCTGGGACGCCTAAAGCGATCATACCGGCTTAAAGAGTATAGAATAAACATACTCTTTAAGAGAGAACATTGACAACACGGCACCAAGTCAGTGATTTTTTCGTTGACATCCATATTCTTAGCAAGCACCATAAGCCCTAGCTGACCTGTTTAGAAACGCATACCAGAAGTCAATTTAACTAAAAACTAGAGATCCCACTTTCTAGCATTCAAAATTACGCCCCACTCCACCTTAGTTACCCATAAGGACTTTGTGGCGCGCTAATTATACATACTAAATTTGATGCGTCAGCCTAAGAGTCTTAAGACAAATAAATATTTAGTTGCAGCCCTAGTACAGGATGGAAGCGGCTCATCGTAACTCAGTGCTATCGACCGGGTACACGCACTGAATCGCACATGAGATATTCAATGGCCGTCACTAAAACAATCCAACTGACACCTGCCCCGAACACGCTTCGTAGCAGTTGGGTAAGACAAGAACTCCTTCCTGCAATTTTCGGTATTAGCACGGAAGCCGCAAGAAAATATCGATCACAAGGAAAATGGCTGCAAGGTAAACATTGGCGTCGAGACCCAGCCAACCGTGTCGTTTATAACACAATTGAAATTGAACTCTGGCTTGGAGGTAATTAAATGGCTTTGGTATGGCCGCGTGGAATCGAATTGAATGGACGACAGATTCGAATTTCCTTTATGCATGAGGGAAAACGCTACAAAGAACCTATCGGAAATGAGACCGTTGATCAGGCATCAATAAAGTATGCCGAAGCAAAGCGCAACACCATTTTATCTGAAATAAAGAACAACAGATTTAACTATGCTGCCCACTTTCCCAATTCACGGCGTGTACTGCCAAAGAAAGACGAAAAATCGAAAAGGACAGTAGCTCAAGGTGTAGCGCGCTATTTGGAAGTTCAAATGGCACGACACGCAACCACAACCGGGAAAAACTATGCATACAAAGCTAAGCATCTGCTGGACAAGTTTGGCTCTGACTGCATAGCGGACATCTGCAGGTCTGATCTACAACTGTTTCAGACCGGGCTATTGAAAACATTGTCGCCAAAGTCTGTGAATGATGTTTTCACAATTGTCAGGGGTGTGTGGGACGACGCTCACTCTGACGGTGTTATTTCGATCAATCCATGCAAAATGATCAAAAACATCAAGCATGACAAGGACGACGACAGCGCTGACCCGTTCACTCGCGATGAGATGGAAAAGATCTCAGTGATTCGTGAGTCCAGGGCGCAGGACGTCAACATGATCTTGTTCAATTGCTGGACGGGATTGTCAGTGTCTGAACTCATTGCGCTGTGCTGGGATGACGTAGACCTTGAGACCGGTACGATCTACGTGAGGGCGGCGCGAGTCGAGGGGGAGTACAAAGTACCGAAGGAGTCTGTTCGGGCTCGTAAGATTGAGCTGATTGACCCAGCGTTGGAGTATCTGAAGAAGCACTGGGAATTCACCGGCCACCTCCCACCTGTTGCTCTTGAAATCACGCAACGGGACAACAACACCACGCGCCTGATGCATCTCAAACTGGTATTCCGAAACTCCGTGAGCATGAAGCCCTGGTACGGAAATAGCTTGAACCGCTGGTTCACTAGCCACCTGAAAAACGTAGGTGTGAGGCATCGCGGCGTTAACCAGTGCAGGCATACATTCGCAAGCCAAGCGATCAGCTCTTATGTGCCGCTTGAGTGGATTGCGCGTCAGCTTGGGCACGCCGACACGACGATGGTGAAGAAGCATTATGGTCGCTTCCTACCGTCAGAGACGCGGAGCATGGCAGCAATGGTGTCGCAGATGATGGGGTTCCGCGACAAGCCTGAAGCGGCCTAGAGCGGACTGGAGGGACGTGATTGTGTTCTAATTTTGTCCTAATGCGGACTCCAGAAACAAAAAACCCCCGAAATACTCAATGATTTCAGGGGCTTCTCGTTAACGAATGTGGCGGTGAAGAAGGGATTTGAACCCTTGATACGATTTCTCGTATACACACTTTCCAGGCGTGCTCCTTCGACCACTCGGACACTTCACCGTTTCTCTTCAAGCCTTGCGGCCCGTCGAGGTGCGCTAATTTAGTGAAAGCGCTCCCCTTTGGCAAGCATTTTTTTCAGTTTTTTCATGTATTTGCACCAGAGCCCGGCTGGGCGCTGACCGACCAGTCAGCCTTGCTGCTTTACCTTGCCCATCGCGCTGGGTAACGTCGGTGCCACGCCAACAAAAGGACTCTGCCATGAGCGAGCTGATTACCTACCACGCCGAAGACGGCATCGCCACCCTGACCCTGAACAACGGCAAGGTCAATGCCATCTCGCCGGAGGTAGTCAGCGCGTTCAATGCCGCGCTGGACCGCGCCGCCGAGGCCCGCGCAGTGGTGATCATCACCGGGCAGCCGGGCATTCTGTCGGGCGGCTACGACCTCAAGGTGATGACCCGCGGCCCACAGGAAGCCATCAGCCTGGTCACCGCCGGGTCCACCCTCGCCCGCCGCCTGCTGGCTCACCCCTTCCCGGTGGTGGTCGCCTGCCCGGGCAATGCCGTGGCCAAGGGCGCCTTCCTGCTGCTGTCGGCCGACTACCGCATTGGCGTCGAAGGGCCGTACAAGATCTGCCTGAACGAAGTGCAGATCGGCATGACCATGCACCACGCTGGCATCGAACTGGCCCGCGACCGTCTGCGCCGCTCGGCCTTCCACCGGTCAGTGATCAACGCCGAAGTGTTTGACCCGCATGCGGCGGTGGATGCCGGCTTCCTCGACAAGGTGGTGCCCGCCGAACAACTGCAGGAAGCGGCGCTGAACGTGGCGCGGGAATTGAAGAAACTGAACATGCTGGCGCACAAGAACACCAAGCTGAAGGTGCGCAAAGGGCTGCTCGAGGCCTTGGACACCGCCATACAACTGGACCAGCAGCCTATGGGTTGACCCTGCTGGCCGCTACGCGGATCGGGCGTACCTGATCCCGCGCAGGGGCGGGCTCACCCGCGAAGTGGCCAGCACAGGCTGATACCGGTATTTGCCCCAGCCAGTGCACAGCCGTACACTGCCCAGCGACTGTCTGGTGTGAGTCGTACCATGCTTTATTCATTGCGCATGCTCCTGCTGGCGCTGCACTTTCTCGCCGTTGGCGTCCTGGGCCTGGCCATTGGCCTGTGCCGCCCCTTCAACCCCGACAACAGCCGCCTGTTCGCCCGCCTTTACAGCCGGCCGGCCACCTGGCTGTTGCGCATCAAGGTCAAGGCCGAGGTGGGCCCGCTGTGGGACCAACCACCCGGTTGCGTGATCGTGGCCAACCACCAGTCCAACTTCGATCTGTTCGTGCTGGGCCAGGTGGTGCCGCAGCGCACGGTCGCCATCGGCAAGAAAAGCCTGGGCTGGATACCGTTGTTCGGTCAGCTGTTCTGGCTGGGCGGCAACGTGTTGGTCGACCGCAACAATGCCTACCAGGCGCGCAAGGCCCTGCAGAAGACCACCCGGGTGCTACAGAACGACACCTCTATCTGGATTTTCCCCGAAGGCACACGCAATGCCGGCGAGCAGTTGCTGGCGTTCAAGAAAGGCGCGTTTCACATGGCCATCGAGGCCGGCGTGCCGATCGTGCCAGTGTGCGTCAGCCGCTATGCCCGGCGCCTGAGCCTGAACAGCTGGCGCCGCCGCACCGTGATCGTGCGCTCGCTGCCGCCCATTGCCACCGCGGGCCTGACCCAGCAGGACCTGCCAGCACTGGTGGAGCAGTGCCGTGTGCAGATGCAACAGTGCATCGAGCGCATGGAAGGGGAACTGGGCAAGAGCTAGGTTGCTCTTCAGCCGTCTACAGCCCAAGCTATGAACCGTGTTCAACCGGAATAAGCGGGCAACCATGGGTCGAGTAGTGGCGTCAGCGGTGTACAGCGCCGGCCGGAAGGTCACCAACATCAGCATCGACGAGGGCAGCGAGTGGGCACGCAAGCCTGGGCATTTTGTCTGGATCGGCCTGGAAGAGCCCAACGCCGAGGAACTGGCCACCCTGCAATGCCAGTTCAACCTGCACGAACTGGCCATTGAGGATGCCCTGGAAAAGCACAGCCGGCCCAAGCTCGAGACATTCGGCGACGCGCTGTTCATCGTCACATACTCGCCGGTACGTCACGAAGGCAAGCTGGAGTTCATCGAAACCCACATCTTCGCCGGCAACGGCTATATCATCACCTGCCGCAACGGCCACTCCAAATCCTATGCCATGGTGCGCCAGCGCTGCGAGGCTCGGCCCTTGCTGCTGGAGCACGGTGAGGACTTCGTGCTGTACGCCCTGCTCGACTTCGTCACCGAAAACTACCAGCCAGTCAGCGAAGCCATCCATGGCGAGATCGAAGCGCTGGAGCAGAGCGTGCTGGGTGGCTCACTGCAAGAGGACGACATTCGCCGCCTGCACAGCCTGCGCCGCGATATCCTGCGCCTGCGCCGCTACGTGGCGCCCATGGTTGAGGTCAGCGAAGAGCTGCAGCGCCTGAGCTTCCCGTTTATCGACAAGAACATGCGCCCGTATTTTCGTGATGTGCAAATCCACGTCACACGGCAGATGGAGGACTTGTCGGGCATTCGCGACATTGCCAGCCAGACCATCGAGATCGGCATGTTCCTGGAGTCGTCACGGCAAAGCATCGTGCAACGCAAGTTTGCCGCGTGGGCGGCGATCCTGGCGTTCCCCACGGCGATCGCCGGGGTGTATGGGATGAACTTCCAGAATATGCCGGAGCTGAGCTGGCATTACGGCTATTTTGCGGTGTTGGGGGTGATTGCTGCGGGGTGTACCGGGTTGTATGCCAGTTTCAAGAGGTCGGGCTGGCTATAAGCCGCTTGAGGTCCATCGCGACACAATGCCGCTACGGGCACCGGCGTTGCCGGCGTGGGAGCGGGCGTGCCCGCGAACACCGGCGGAGCCGGTGCCAGACACCGCGTCGCCGGCTTCGCGGGCAAGCCCGCTCCCGCAATGAATCGCGCAGGCTTTTCAATTTTTCAGAAAGACAGTTGCGCCTCCATCGGTAGCGTGAGCTTTAAGAAGCAGGCGGCGCGGTGGCTGTGCTGGGGCAGCCAAGCGGCCCTCGGCGATTTCAGGCGTTACCGGAAAGCTTGAGCCGCGCCGCCTGGGTGAAGTCCAGCATGCGGTTCAATGGCTTGATCGCCTTGGGCACCAACGCGGGGTCGACAAAAATCTCATCCCCCCCATTGCGCAGGCAGTGCAGCACGCGCTCGAGGGTGTTCATGGCCATCCACGGGCAGTGTGCGCAGCTGCGGCAGGCGGCGCCGTTGCCGGCAGTAGGCGCTTCGACGAATACCTTGTCCGGGCACAACTGCTGCATCTTGTAGAAGATGCCGCGGTCGGTAGCAACGATGAAGGTCTTGTTCGGCAAGGTCTGCGCGGCCTTGATCAATTGGCTGGTGGAACCCACCGCATCCGCCAACTCGATCACCGCTTCCGGTGATTCGGGGTGCACGAGGATGGCGGCGTCCGGGTACAACGCCTTCATGTCGGCCAACTGACGCGACTTGAATTCTTCATGGACGATACAGGCACCGTCCCACAACAGCATGTCGGCACCGGTCTGCTTCTGGATGTAACGGCCCAAGTGCTGGTCCGGGCCCCAGATGATGGTTTCGCCGTTGTCCATCAGGCTTTCGACGATTTCCAGTGCGCAGCTGGAGGTCACTACCCAGTCGGCACGGGCCTTCACCGCAGCGGAGGTATTGGCATACACCACCACGGTACGCTCCGGGTGCTGGTCGCAGAACGCCGAAAACGCTTCGACCGGGCAGCCCAGGTCGAGCGAACAGGTGGCCTCCAGGGTCGGCATCAGCACGCGCTTTTCCGGGGTGAGGATTTTTGCCGTTTCGCCCATGAAGCGCACACCGGCCACGATCACCGTTTCGGCGGGGTGGTTCTTACCAAAGCGGGCCATTTCCAGCGAGTCGGACACGCAGCCGCCGGTTTCTTCGGCCAGCGCCTGAATGACCGGGTCGCAGTAATAATGGGCGACCAGCACAGCGTTCTGGGCCTTGAGCTCGGCAGCGATGGCCGCACGGTATTCGGCCTCCTGCTCGGCTGTCAGCGGGTTGGGCTGCTTGGCGTCGAGGTGGGCCTGAACCAACAGGCGTTCGGAAATCTGGGTCATGATCGCTGGACCTGCAGGCGCGCGTGCGCATCAAATCGAGTGTATCACCCGGCCCTGACAGATCGGCTAAGGGTGCCGGACGGCGCAGGCCGCCACGGCCCTCTGCGGGCGCGGATTATTATCGGAGGCCGAAGGCTACAGAGAATCCAGCGATTACTAAAGGGGTTTTTGTGTTGCCGGCGCTGGCCTGTTCGCGGGTGAAGCCACCAGGAGACCAGCGCCGGATAACCATCACCCCCGCGGCGACAGCGCTGCGAGGTGCGCGGCCATCAGCATGGCGAATTCTTCCACGGTCATCTTCTGCCCATTGAAATCGACCATGCCATCGGCATAGTGCAGGCTGCTGACCACATCATCGCCCTGCACGGTGGCCAGGCCGCTCTGCACGGCCATCATGCCGACCATCTCCCCGGCCTGCCCCGACTGCATGGCGATCGCCTGGGCATCGGTTTGGCCATCGAGCAGCGCTTGCAGTGTCGCCAGGTCGCCAATCATGGGTTTGGACAGCGAGAGCTTGCTCTTCACCTCGGTGACGACCTGTTTGCTCAGCTGGTCCGGCGGCAGGTCGAAGCTGGCCGGCGCGGCGAAGTCCATCGCCAGGTTGAAGCGGCTCTCGCCGTTGGCGGTCTTGAACGACAGGTTTTCCACCGCCACCTTGGGCCTGGCCGCCAGCAGTTGCTGCAGGTCGCCCTGGAAGCGGGCCTTTTCAGCGTCGTCCATCTGGATTTGCGGCACAGGCTGGCCGGCAGCAGCGGCAGCTTCGAACTCCGGCAGGTGCGACTGGTACCACTTCGACAAGGCCTGCAGCGCCGGGGCATTGACCGAGGTGATGCTTACCGCCATTTGCGCCTTGCCCACCGCGCGGCCGTCCCAACTGATGTCCCCGACCTTGTACTCCACGCGGCCGCCCACGGTGTCGGGGGTTTCAAGACTCTGCAGGGCATACTGCTCCACGCCCTTGACCAGCAGGACCTGCTGTTTTGGCCCTAGCGTGACCTTGGCCTCGGCTAGCAACAGGTCGACGTTGCCCACGTAGATATTGTCGTACGGCGTGGCCGCCAGGTTGCCACCAAGCTTGAGGCCCTGAAGCTCGAATGTGGCCGGTGGCTGGTCGTCGTTCACCAGCTTCATCAGCAAACGGCCGGCATGGCCGTGGAACTTGGAGGCCTTGCCGTCCTTGTCGCCACTGACCTCCAGTTGCATCCCCGAAAAATCGAGGCGGTTGCCGTCTGCCTTGTCGAGCTTGAGCGGCGCCAGTTGAATCCGGCTGACCACATCCCCCCCGTAACCCAGGCTGGTCTGCGCGCTAAGCGGCACATTGCCGCCGGCAGCGTCGAACCAAGGCGCGACGGCATCGTCCTTCTGCAACGTGCTGTTGCTGACGGCCATCACCGGCACCAGCTTCAGCGCCTTGATCCGCGACCAGGGGAATGGGCCGTGCTCGATGTGGTCGGTCACGCCCACGTCGAAGTTGATCACCTCGCCTTCACCCACGTTGATGTCGCGGGCCTTGAGCCGGTACTGGGCAGTACTGCTGAAGAAGTGCTGCTCCAGCGACACCCGCTCGATACGCAGGCTGCCACCGGTGGTGACCAGGGCCTTTTGCAGCTCGGCGTTGCTGCGGGCAAGCGCGTTGTCCAGCTCGGCTGGCAACTGCTTGCCGGTGTACCAGGCGCCAGCGGTGGTTGCGACGGCGATGGCAACCGCCAGGCCGGAAAGAATGCCAACTGATTTCTTCATGAATTGAACCGATTGCTGTCCGTAAGGGCTGGGTAGGCGGCCACGGGCCACACAGAGTACGAAGAATATCACCCCCGCAGGCACGGGACGCAGGCCAAAGTGCCGAAATCCTGCCTTTCGGAAGCATCTAACAAACCGATTGACCACATGACCGAATCGTTGATTTTTTCGAACACACAAATTGATCAGAACCGCAAAAAACCGCGTAAAAACCGAACAAAATCCACTTAATATCGATAAATATTTCAATGTTGTAACGTCTTGTCATGTTTAACTTGACACCCACCTACCCATCGTTTTTTATTTTCACCACTTTGCGCGCCCCCTCGCGCCTTCCGCTGCTCCAACATAAAAGGTGAACAACATGGAGCCCACCCGCTCGCCCTTGCCGCATGCGCCATACCCCGTGCCCGCCGTTCGCGCCCAGCAACAGGAGCCATGCCAGCATGCAGCATGACCCTAGCGCTGCCAGCAACGGCCAACTTCGCAAAACCCTGCGCCTGTGGCACGTGATCATCATTGGCCTGGCCTACCTGACACCGATGACGGTATTCGACACCTTCGGCATCGTCAGCGGGATAACCGCCGGCCACGTGCCCAGCGCGTACATCCTGGCGCTGGCCGGCATCCTGTTCACCGCAGTCAGCTATGGCACCCTGGTGAAACGCTTCCCGCAGTCGGGTTCGGCCTACACCTACACCCAGCGCGCGATCAACCCGCACGTGGGTTTCCTGGTCGGCTGGTCGTCGTTACTGGATTACCTGCTGCTGCCAATGGTCAATGCCCTGCTGGCCAAGCTGTACCTCTCGGCGATGTTCCCGGAAGTACCCGCATGGGTGTGGGTGGCCGCTTTCGTGACCCTCATCAGCCTGATCAACATGCGCAGCGTGAACCTGGTGGCGCACTTCAACCTGCTGTTCGTGGGCGTGCAGGTGGCGATCATCGCCGTGTTCATCTACCTGTGCGTGCGTGGCCTGCACCACGGTGAAGGGCTTGGCACGGCCTGGAGCCTGATCCCGTTCGCCGACGGTCAGACCCAGTTCAGCGCACTGGCCGCCGGCGCGACCATCCTGTGCTTCTCGTTCCTGGGCTTTGACGCCGTCACCTGCCTGTCCGAAGAAACCCGCGACCCGGGCAAGACCATCCCGCGGGCGATCTTCCTCACCGCCCTGATCGGTGGCGTGGTGTTCATCACCGTGTCGTACTTCATCCAGGCCTACTTCCCGACCATGGCGCGTTTCCATGACCACGAGGCGGCCCTGCCGGAAATCGCCCTGTATGTCGGGGGCAAACTGTTCCAGTCGGTGTTCATTGCCTGCACGGTGATCAACACCATCGCCTCGGGCCTGGCCTCGCAGACCAGCGTGTCGCGCCTGCTGTACGTGATGGGCCGCGACAACGTGATCCCGGCCCGCGTTTTCGCCCGCCTGCACGCACGCTACAAGACACCGGTACTGAACATTGCCGTGGTCGGCATCATTTCGCTGTCGGCGATCTTCTTCGACCTGGTGACTGCCACCTCGATCATCAACTTCGGCGCGCTGGTGGCGTTCAGTTTCGTCAACCTGTCGGTGATCAACCATTGCTACCTGCGCGAGGGCAACCGCAAGGGCCTGGCCAACCAGCTGAAGTACCTGGTACTGCCCACCATCGGCTTCTGCATCATCGTTTCGCTGTGGCTGGACCTGAATGCCCACTCGCTGATCTTTGGCGGTATCTGGGCTGCGCTCGGCCTGCTGTACCTGGGCTGGCTGACCAAGGCGTTCCGCTCGGCGCCCCCCAACTACGTGCCTGAATGACCCACGCTACCCACAACGCCCGCGCCTGGCCGCGGGCGTTGCAGTGTTCGAAAAGGAAAGCTCCATGCTGCTGCGCCGCCTCTCCATCCAATGGAAGATCACCTTGCTGGCCGGCCTTTGCCTGCTGGCCATCGTCGCCTTGCTGGTGGCCACCTCGCTGACTCAGGCACAGCGCAGTGCCACGCTGGTCAACCAAGCCAACACCGCCATGCTCGACAGCAGCGCGCGGCAGCGCCTGGAGGCCCATGCCGAAACCCAGGCCCTGCGCATTCAGCGCTACTTCATGGACGCTTATCAATACGGCAATGGCTTTGCCCGCCTGGTGCAAGTGCTGCAAGCCCGAGGTGGCAACGACCTGCGCGCCGAACTCACCCGCCAGGCGCGAGCCAGCCTGGCCGGCAAACCTGACATGATCGGCCTGTACCTGGTGTTCCAACCCGATGCACTGGACCAGCAAGACAGCCAGTACCGCGGCCAGGACGCGGTGGGCAGCAACGAGAGCGGGCGCTTTTCGCTGTACTGGTCGCAGCCGCGCCCGGGCACCCTGGAGCGCGAAGCCATGCCAGAAGCGCTGCTCGGCGACGCCAGCATCGGCAGCAACGGCGCGGCGAAAAACCGCTGGCTGACCTGCCCACTGGAGACCGGCAAAACCTGCCTGCTGGAACCGTATCTGGACGAGGTCAACGGCAGCCAGGTACTGATGACCAGCATCGCCCTGCCCTTGCTGGAACATGGCAAAGTGGTGGGCGTGGTCGGCCTGGATATCAGCCTGGACAACCTGCAGCAACTGAGCACAAACGGCCGCCGCGAGCTGTTCGAGGGTCAGGGCCAGGTGAGCATCGCCAGCGCGGCCGGCCTGCTGGCAGGCAATAGCCGCGACGCCAGCATGCTCGGCAAACCCGTTGAGCCTGCAGTTGCCGCTGGCCAGTTACGGGTTGCGCACCCCTTCACGCCCATTCCCGACGCCGCCCCGTGGCAGGTATTGCTGGAAGTGCCGGAAAGCGTGCTGCAGGCGCCCGCGGTAGCCCTCAATCAGCGCCTGGATGCGCACAACCAGCGTGCCAACCTGACCAGCCTGCTGATCGGCCTGGGCGCGGCAGTGCTGGGCTTGCTGCTGGTGTGGCTCACGGCCCGCGGGGTAACCCGCCCGATCCTGGCGGTGGCTGCCCGGCTTGAAGACATCGCCAGCGGCGAAGGCGACCTTACCCGCCGCCTGGACTACGCCCGCCAGGACGAACTGGGCCAGCTCAGCGCGTGGTTCAACCGCTTCCTCGACAAACTGCAGCCGGTCATCGCCCAGGTCAAAGGCTCGCTGCAGGAGGCCCGAGGCACCGCCGACCAGTCGGCAGCCATCGCCAGCCAGACCAGCGCCGGCATGCAGCAGCAACACCGTGAAATCGAGCAAGTGGCCACCGCGGCCAACGAAATGAGCGCCACCGCGCTGGATGTCGCCCATAACGCCGCGCAGGCGGCCCAGGCGGCACGTGCCGCCGACCAGGCCAGCCAGGAAGGCCTGCAGTTAATCGACAGTACCCGCCAGGGCATCGACCGGCTGGCACTGGACATGGACACGGCCATGGCCGACGCACGCGCCCTGGAGAGCCGCAGCACTCAGATCGGCACGGTACTGGAAGTCATCCGTACCATCGCCGAGCAGACCAACCTGCTGGCACTGAATGCGGCCATTGAAGCAGCCCGTGCCGGGGAAGCCGGCCGTGGCTTTGCCGTAGTCGCCGACGAGGTGCGCGGGCTGGCACAGCGCACGCAGGTGTCGGTGGAGGAAATTCGCCAGGTCATCGAAGGTTTGCAGCAAGGCACCCAGGATGTCGTGGGCGCCATGCACGAGGGCCAACGCCAGGCGCAAGCCAGTGCCGCACGCATGGAGCAGGCCCTGCCGGCACTGCAACGCATTGGCGAGGCGGTGGCGGTGATCAGCGACATGAACCTGCAGATTGCCTCGGCCGCCGAGGAACAGAGCGCAGTGGCCGAAGAGGTGAACCGCAACGTAGCCGGCATTCGCGACGTTACCCAATCGCTGGCAGGCCAGGCAGACGAGTCGGCTCGCATCAGCCAGGCCTTGAACCGGCTGGCCAACCAGCAACAAGCGCTCATGGAGCAGTTCCGCGTCTAATCTGTAAGGGCTTCTTCGCGGGTAAACCCGCCCCCACAGGGACCCGCACTGGCCTTTGAAGCCATGCCCCTCTGTAGGAGCGGGTTCACCCGCGAAGAGGCCCTCACAGGCACCACAGCATCATCGTTTTTGCCGAGCACACCTTATGCAAACCGCCCCCCGATCTTCGTTCTTCGACATCGCCAGCGAACAGGGCCTGCTGCGCACCTCGATCGCCGTCACCCTGTTCATCGCCAGCATCGGCATCGCTTTCGGCGTGGCCTCCGGGTCGTTCTCGATCATGTTCGATGGCGTTTACTCACTGGTCGACGCCAGCATGAGCGGCCTGTCGCTGGTGGTGGTCAAGCTGATCACCTCGCATACCACCAGCGTGCAGATGTCGCGCAAGCTGCGCGAGCGTTTCACCATGGGCTTCTGGCACCTGGAGCCGATGGTGCTGGCACTCAATGGCATCCTGCTCAGCGGCGTGGCGGTCTATGCCCTGATCAACGCCGTCAGCAGCCTGCTGCAGGGCGGCCGACACCTGGAGTTCGGCATTGCCATGGTCTACGCGGTAGTGACCGTGATCTGCTGCGTGACCATCGCCCTGGTCGAGGCCCGCGCCAACCGCCAGCTGAAGTCGGACTTCGTGGCCATGGACGTCAAGGGCTGGGTGATGTCGGCCAGCATCACCGCGGCACTGCTGATCGCCTTCTGCTTTGGTTACGCGGTTCAGGGAACCTCATGGGAGTGGGTATCACCGTACATCGACCCGGCGGTACTGGCGCTGGTGTGCCTGGTGATTGTGCCGCTGCCGATGGCGGTGGTGCGCCAGGCCCTGGCGGACATTTTCCTGGTCACCCCAGGCGACCTCAAGCTGCACGTGGACGAAGTGGCCAAGGCCTTTGTCGCCCGCCACGGGTTGCAGTCCTACCGTGCCTATGTTGCCAAGGTCGGGCGCTCACGCGAGATCGAGCTGTACTTCATCGTACCCAAGGCCATGGCAGCGAAGACCATCGATGAATGGGACGCGTGGCGCAACGAGATTGGTGAAGCCGTGGGCGGTGAAGGGCCGAACCGCTGGTTGACGGTGGTGTTCACGGGCGACCCGGAATGGGCGGAATGAGCTTTCGAGAATGCCGGGCTGGCATGGCACGGCCAGCCCTGCATCTGAAACCCTGCGGCACCGCCCGCCACGGGCAGAGCCGCCTGGCGGCACGTGTCAGCGGTTGCCCATGCGCTGCAGGGTTGCAGGCTTGTAGCGGTCTTCGGAGGGCACTGGCTGGCTGAAGTCGAGCGTTTTGCTTTCCTCGTTTTCCAACTTCTGAACCATGTAGCGGCGCGCCTGCAAATCATAGAATGCGTCGACGGTGGTCCAGGTGGTGGGCACGTTGTAGAAGTTGCTCATGTAGCCTATCGATACCCGCCACAGTTCGCCGTGGCTGTCATAGCGGTCGGCAAGCGCGATTTGCCAGCTGTCTTCGTCGAGGTAGAACACCCGTTTCGAGTAGATATGCCGCGCCGTTGGCCGCAACGTGCCCTCTACCACCCACACCCGGTGCAACTCGAAGCGGGTCGGCGCACTGAGCAGGTGGCCGGGCTTGATGATGTCATCGTACTTGTACTGCGGGCTGGCGATTCGATAGTTGTTGTAGGGAATGTAGATTTCTTTCTTGCCGACCAGCTTCCAGTCATAGCGATCGGGGGAGCCGTTGAACATATCACGGTCATCAACGGTGATCAGGCCATCGGAACCGCTGTCCGGCGTGTCGTAGGAGATGGTAGGGGCGCGACGCACCCGCCGCAGCCCTGGCACGTAGCCCCAGGCCATGCGTGGCTCCGCCACCTGGTTCAGCGTTTCGTACACCAGCGACGCCTCACCCGCCATACGGGCCGGGCTACGGGCGGCACTGAGGTAATAGAAGAGGATGTTGTTCAGCGTCGAGTAACTGCCGCCTTTGACGTAGTACTTGAACAGGACGTCCTGGTCATAAGTGGCCAGGCTGTACTGCCCATTGGCTTGAACGGTGGCTTCCGAGAGTTTGCGGACCACATAGGTACCGCGGTAGCGAGCGATATGGTTCCACAGGGCCTCCACGCCGCTTTGCGGGATCGGGAACGGGATACCGCCAAATGCGTGGATGAAGCCGTTGCCGCCTTCGGCCAGCTCCGCCGTGGTCGCGTTTTGCCGGGTGTTGTCGTACACCCACTGTGGCTCGGCAGCACTGCGGCGAGTGGTATAGACCGGGTAAGACATGGTTTGCGGGTAGGCTTTGAGCAGGGCGATCTGCCCGGGGCTCAGTTTGCTTTTGTACTGCTCGACATTTTCCGCGGTGATGGTGAACAACGGTTTGTCGTCCGGGTACGGATCAACGTAATGCTGGCCTGGCACGTAACCGGCCGGGGGTTTGCTCAGGCCGCCGGTCCAGGCGGGGATGCTGCCATCGGCGTTGCCCGCGGTTTCGCCGCCCAGGGGGGTAAGGTCTTTACCCAGCCGGCTTGCCTGTTGTTCAGACACAGCGGCGTGTGCCGCGCCGAAGGCGAACAGCATAACGGTGCCAACGACGAGAGAAAGACACTTGGCATGCTTGACGTAGTATTTCATGGTTAGCCCTGCTTGAAAGAATGAATACCTCGTTAGAACGAGTACTTCACGTCCATGCTGACGTTGTCCCTGTCACGGATCAGGTTGCTTTGCCCCGCACCGGTAAACAGGGTGTATTGCAGGCCGGCTTCAAAGCGGCTCAGGTAATCAGCCTTGATGCCGAAGGTGTAGCCTTTTCGGCCTTCCATGAAACTGCCGGTCAGGTCGGAGTTGCCTTTGAAGTTGTTGGTGTGGACGAAGAACGGCGAGAGGTTCACGCCAGCGTATACGTTGGTCCAGGTGCCCTGCATGCTGAGCGTGTAGCCATACGCCTCGCGGGTCATGGGGTTGTCGGTGGTGTCTGGGGTGCCGGCGAACTTGCGCTTTACCGGGGTGGGGTTGTACCCGGTATAACTCAAGTCGCTGCCGTGGTAGGACTGGGTCGCGATTTCGGCAATGCCGACCAACGAGTTGAAGCCCAACGACGGGCCAAAGTTGTAGATGGTGCCCAGCGAGGCGTTGATCGACTTGACACGCTCGTAGTTGGAATAGACCCCGCCCCGGCAGAACGGCTTACCGCCCAGCGAGGCACACGCCTGCGCGCCGCCGAGGTTGGCGTCGTACAGCCCCGACGTACCCGCCACGCCTTGCGCGAGAAGGTCACCCACCAGGTCGTTGGTTGCACTGATTGCAATCGGCAGATTCGGCCGATAGGAAATTTCACCGAAAACCGACGCATTGTTTATCGTGGTATTGAAGCTGAGGCCGTACATGCGAACGTCCTCGACATACTCACGGCGCACATTGGCATTCTGTGACAGGTCCAGGGTTGCCAATGCCCGCGCGGCGCTGGGGCCGATTAGCGAATCAAGCGTGGTCAGATCGACGCCACGGTAGGCGCCGGTGTCGATCTGCTGCACGGGCTCCTTGGCGTGGTAATTGGCAAAATAGAAGCCGAAGTCGGTGGCATTCAAGGCCTCGGCAATATAGTGCAAGCTGATACCGTATTGCCCGCTGGCCCGAGCCTTGTCGTCCGACTGCACGTTGCTGACCTTGAAGATGCCAGTGGCGGGGTCGAGGTAGCGGCTGGCATTGAAGGGGCCTTGGCCAAGGCCGCCCGGGATCTGGGTGGCCATGCCGTACGCTGCCATTGCCGGAACCAATGCAGGGACCTGGGCGTACGCAGTGTTGCCACCCGGCCCGAAGATATCGGTGGTGGAGTAGTAGCTGCCAACCGGGTCAAGCGCCGTTTCTTTCCATTTCAACTGGTAGTAAGCGTCCATGGACAGGTTGTCGGTCAGGCCGAAATTCAGGCTCAGCGCCTCAACCGGCACAAGCACTTCCTTGACCTGAGAGCCAGGCAAGCGGTACTTGACCGCATCCACGGGGTTCGAAACGCTCACGCCTCGATAGAACAAGGACTCACCCCAGTTGAACACCTGCCTGCCGAAACGCACCGTCAGGGGGTGATCGGCCACGTCCCATGCCCCGTATACGTAGGCATCCAGAATGTCGGCAGAGCGGCCGGCGAGGTGTCGGGTACTGCGGGTAAAGCTGTCATCCTTTGGATAATTCTGGCTAGGCTCTACCACCGCCGGGTTGTTGTAGTAGTCACTGCGTTTATCCATTATCTGCGTGTCATAGAACGCCGACCCACGAACGAACAGCCCATAATTCTGGTACTTGGCCTCAAGCTCCGAGGTCAGTTTGAACACCTGCGAAACAAGCCCGGTATCGAAGTTGCGGTTGCCGTCGTTGCCATTGAGCGCATCGTTGTTTTTCGCCTGGCCTTGAACTCGCCATACCTGGCCGAAAGACACGGTATTATCCAGGGTGCCGGTGATATCGCCATCGGCGAGGGCAAATTCGAGCGCTGCAGCGGGCTGGGTGAAGGTGATAGCTGACGCAAAGCCGAGCCATGCAACCCTGCTTTTCGACCCACAAGGGTCAGCAAAACGGAAAGGTTTCATCAGTACTGCTCCTGGGATGTCTTTTTGTTTTTTTACGCACCGGAGTGACGCGACCAGAGCAAGGTCCAAACTCGAATTATCTGACGATGCATGTCATCAAGATGCGTCCAAGGCTGGCTGCTGTCAATCGTCTAGCGGCGCTGACCATTCAGTTTCGTACGCGGCTTTGTTGCTTAAATCAGTGCCTTTTTCCGTGACTGAACGGCACAGCGCTGTGCGACAGGGCCGCGCTTGTCGTGATTTAAAAATTTTGACTACAATGGAATTCAGTTTATTAGAAGGGTGGCCACAATGAGCAAAACCTCCGGGGGTGCCGAGCGCTCCTACCGTGGCGTCAGCCAAGAGCAGCGCATCAAGGCCCGCCGGGAGGCCTTCATGAAGGCGGGGATGCAGCTTTTCGGCACCCAGGGCTACCGCGCCACGACCGTGCGCGACCTGTGCAGCGAGGCGAAACTCACCGATCGGTACTTCTACGAGTCCTTCGAGGGCACGGAAGAGCTGCTGTGCGCGGTGTACGTATCGATCATGGACGACCTGGAACAACGCCTGAACCAGCTCTACCAGGACCACGACCAGGTACACCACCACGCAGGCCGCAAGTTCCTCGCCACGTTTTTCGAGGCCATGCAGGACCCGCTGGTGGCGAAAATCGTATTGGTCGAAGTGCTCGGGGTAAGCCAACGCGTCGACAACCTCTACCAGCAGAACAACTTGCGCTTCTGCAACTTCCTGTTGTCCGCGATCAACCGCACCTACGGTGGCTTCAAGCCGGTCGCCTCGGAACTGTACATGTGCATGGGCATACTCGGGGCAATAAACCAGATTGCCGTTTACTGGACCTTGAGCCAATACCGGGACCCTGTGAACGTGCTGATCGACACAGGGCTTGCCCTGATCGAAGGCTGCGCCAAGGTGCCTGGCGCAGCCCTGTACGATCAGCAGGGTGGGAAAACGGACTGATAGCTGCCCAGTTCAATGAATACCGATTTGGTCCGCGTGTGCTCGAGCAGTGCCTCGATGCCGTTCTCCTGGCCGATACCGGACAGCTTGCTGCCGGAAACGGGCATTTGAGGCGGCACCTGGCCCCAGGTATTGACCCAGCAGATACCCGCCTCCAGCGCGTGCACGATACGGTGCGCCTGGGAGATGTTCTGGGTTACCACGCCGCCCGCCAGGCCTAGTACCGAGGCATTGGCACGCGCGATCACCTCTTGCTCGCTGTCGAAGGTCAACAGGCTCATCACCGGCCCGAATATCTCTTCCTGAACAATCTGCATGTCGTCGCTGCAGTCCGTAAACACAGTCGGAAGCAAGTAACTGCCTGCCGCGAACGCCTGCCCTGCCGGCAGGTGCCCGCCACACAGCAATGTCGCGCCGGCGTCGCGACCGCTTTGAATGTAGGCCAGCACTTTCTCGCGGTGCGCCTGGCTGACCAAAGGGCCGAACCGCGTGCGCGGGTCACTGGGGTCGCCAATCGCAATATTTTCAACCCGTTTCAGGATTGCGCGCTGCAGCCTGGCCTGGATAGCGCGGTGCACGAACACCCGCGTACCACTGGTGCACACCTGGCCGCTGCTGAAGAAGTTAGCCATTACCGCAATATCTGCCGCTCGCTCGATATCGGCGTCGGGCAGAATGATCAACGGTGATTTGCCACCCAGTTCCATGGTGACCTTCTTCAATGTGCCGGCGGCGCTGGTCATCACTTTCATGCCGGTCGCGACGCTCCCGGTGAACGAAATCTTGGCGATACCTGGGTGCTCGCTGAGCGCCTTGCCCACGGCCTGATTGCCTTGCAGCACATTGAACAACCCTGCGGGTACGCCAGCCTCGACCAGCAGTTCGGCCAGGCGCAGGGTGGACAAGGGTGTCAACTCGCTGGGCTTGAACACCATGGCATTGCCAGCCGCAAGCGCGGGCGCCAGCTTCCACATGGCAATCTGAAGGGGGTAGTTCCAGGCGCCTACCCCGGCCACCACACCCAGCGGTTCTCGTCGGGTATAGGTGAACGCTGTTTCGCCCACAGGTGACTGCCGGCCTTCGATAGCCGCCATCAAGCCGGCAAAGTAGCGCATGACCGCTACCCCGCCTTTGATGTCGACCCTGGAGGTATCGAAGATTGGCTTGCCGGTATCGAGGGTTTCCAGCTGCGCCAGTTCGTCATTGCGCAGCAAGATCAGCTTGGCTGCATCCAGCATTATCGCAGTGCGCTCAGCCACCGGAAGCTTGACCCACTCGCGTTGCGCCGCGCTGGCCGACAGCACGGCGTCGTCGACCTGCCCTGCGCTGGCTTGCTCGACAGTGGCCAACAGCTGGCCGTTGGCTGGGTTGATCGAGTCGAATGTGCTGCAACCGCTGGCGTAGACCTGCCTGCCATCGATGAACTGCCCTATGGTTCTGTGCATGTTGGTGATCCTCTTGCTCAGGCAGGCTGAGTACGGGCCGGCAGGAATTTGCCATAGTGGTGCGCTACGCCAAGGTCCTTGGCGAACCCACCGTCCCTGGCATAGGCCACTCGCCCATTGACCAACGTGGCCAGCACTGCCTGGTCGTTGCGGTTGACCAACCGCCTGAGCGGGGTGTTTTCGATGAGGTCTTCGCTGACCGCGTCCAGGTCACTGTTCAAGCCCTGGGGGTCAACGATGGCGATATCTGCCCGGGCGCCCGGCCTCAGCCTGCCTGCGTCGAGCCCGTACCAGTCGGCCAGTTCGGAAGTGACACGCGCCACCCCCTCGCCCACACTCATGAAGTGGTTACCTTCCAGGTGGGCATCGCGGATATATTTCAGGAAGCGCAACGGGAAATTGTAGAAAGCCAGGCCACGAATATGCGCCCCGGAATCAGCGAAGCCGACATGGACGCTGCGGCTGCGCATGAGTTTGTGCATGACCTCGACCCGGCTGTTGCCCATAAGCGTGGTCCAGACAAGCTCGGATTTGTACTGCACCGCCAGATCGAGGAAGCAGTCGATAGGGTCCTGCTCGCGCGACCTGGCGATTTCGCCGAAATTGCGGCCAATCAGGTTTGGGTCCGGGCAGGCTGTGACATAAGCGTCGGAAAAGTCCCGTTGCCAGAGCCCTACTTTCAATACGCTGCCCAAACCCTGTTTGAATAATTCACGGAACTCGGGCTTGGTGGCTTCTGCGTACTGGTCCTCTTCGTTCTTCAGGTTGCGCAGCACCAGGCCGCCGGCAAATTCGTCGAAATTGTTGAAGTTCAGCCCCGCGCTGTAGACCCGCAGTGGCGCCGGTAGAAACTGCCATTTGAGGTTGCCGCGCAGCAGCTTTTGGGTAACCCAGCCACTCAGGCGAACCATCTTCTGCAGGCTGGGCTTCACCTTCAGGTCCAGCGCCGTGAGCAACGTGGTTTTCAGCTTTGGCCGGAACCAGCCCGAGGCAGCGAGCATCAGGCGTACCGCACTGGAGGGCTCGGCCACATCCGGGGCGCCCTGCAGGATCGCCCCGCGAGCGCGCAGCCGTTTGAACAGCCGGGCCATTTCGGCCCAGCTGGCAAAGGTCGAGGGCAGTGGGCGCGACCATGCACGTTCGCCGGCCACCCGGTCGATCTTGGTTTTCATGACCGACAGGCCAAGGAACCCCTGGTCCAAAGCTTCATCGAGCAGGGCCTCCATGCTGCGCAGTTCCTGCTCGGTCGGTGGCCGCGGCGTGGTGGCCTCGAGCAACCCCATGGCGGCAGCCCTGATATCGGAGTGGCCGATGTAGCACGCCACGTTCGGCCCTAACGGCAACCCTTCGAGGAAGGTGCGGTACTGGGCCGGCGATGACCAACGCTTATGTGTGGTTAGCAGGTCCAGTACATGGTCATGCGGGATGGACTCCACACGGCTGAACAGATCCGCGCAATCCTGCGCCGAAGCTGAAACCATGCTCAGCGAACAAAGACCCGTCGCCACGGTGGTGACACCGTGGCGGATGGATTCTTTCAATGCAGCAGAACTCAATATCTCCGCATCGTAGTGCGAGTGCATTTCCAGAAAACCGGGCATCACCCAGCAACCTTTCGCATCCAGTACCGCTGCCGCCACTGCCGGGTCAAGTGCTGATGCACTGACGGCAACAACACGCCCGCCCTGGATGCCAACATCCGCCGCCACGCCATTGTGGCTGACGCCATCGAAGACCAGGCCGTTCTTGATGATCAGGTCATAATGCATATTATTGTTCTCACATTTTGACTACGCTTGTCATCAGAATACAGGCGCGACTTGCCCTGTCAAGTGCCATACTTGCGTTTACTTGAAAGCCTGCATCTGCGTTGTCAGCACTTGCAGCATGCGCGCAGCCGCCGAGGACAACCGGCGCCCAACACGCGTTACCACGTGGGCTTCGGCCGTCAGGAAAAGTGGATGGCCCACATCCCGGCACAGCAGTTCCCCAGCGTCCAGCTCTGCTTTTATGGCGAATGCCGGCAGGAAGGCGATACCCAGCCCTGTCTTGGCGAACTGGGTGAGCGTGGCGATCGAGTTGGTGGTCATCATCGGGTCGAACCTGACTTTCTCGGCCAGCTCCAGCACATCCACCAGTTGCCTGACGCCATGCGTGGAATAGGTGACCGCCAGCGGATAGTCCAGCAACTCACGGGCACGCAGGGGCCCGTCGCCCTTGCGCAGCGGCGAGTCGGGGCTGAAGATCACTTTCATCGGCTGCACACGGCAGGCGCGAGAGACCAATTTGGGGTGGGTCGGCGGGTTGTAGACCAGCCCGATTTCGGCGTCGTCTTCCAGCACCTTGCGAATCAGCTCGTTGGTACCCGCCGAGTCGAGGCTGATTTTCACGCCTGGGTAGGCTTTGCAGAACCGCGGCAAGGGGCCGTTGAGGATGTCGTTGACGAACCCCTCACCCAGAACCAGGCTCACGTGGCCGGTTTTCATCTCCCGAAGCGACTGAAGCCGGCCCAGAAGGTCACCGAGATGCGCCTCCTGTTCGCGGTGAAACTCGATGACCTGCTTGCCCGCCTCCGTCAGCGCCACGCCCCGGCCACGCCGCTCGAGCAATACCGTCGCCAGTTCGGCCTCCAGCAGCTGGATCTGCCGGGTGACCGCCGATGGGGCGACGTTCAGCAGGTCGGCAGCCGCGCGAATGCTGCCGCAACGGGCAGCTTCGTGGAAATAGGCAATGCGTGAAAGGTTGATCAGTCGACTCATGCCGCGCCCTCGTTGATCTAACAATCAGAACAAAAAACAAGCTGACATTGATTGTAGTCACTTTCTAGGCGTCATAGCATCAACCCGGCAGGTGTACCTGCAGCCTTGCAGAACTTCAATAATGCAGGCGGTTGGCCGCACGCGATGATTCAAACGTGGGCATTGGTGCTCGGCAAACTCGCGCCATCCACCGCCGCGCCCACCCAATGCCGATGTACTTTGAATGAAGACCATAAGATGACTTCTGCTAATTTTTGCACTGCCTACCCATGGGTCGAGCGGCTCATCAGCATGGATACAACGAGCGCACTGTCGAACTTGGGTTTGATAGAAGTGGTGCGCGACTACTTCAAGTCTTACGGTATCGACAGCACCCTCATCTACGACCGTGACGGGCGCAAGGCCAACTTGTTCGCCACGGTCCCTGCGTGTGACGGGTCCACGACCGGCGGGTTGGTCTTGTCCGGCCATACCGATGTGGTTCCGGTCACCAGCCAGGCCTGGGCGTCCGACCCTTTCTCACCGACCGTACGCGACAACAAGCTGTACGGACGTGGCGCATGCGACATGAAGGGCTTCATTGGAGTCGCTCTGGAACAGCTGCCGAATATGCTGCGCACCGCGTTGAAAGCGCCGCTGCATTTTGCGCTGTCATATGATGAAGAGATCGGCTGTGCCGGTGCCCCCTCAATGGTGCAAGACCTGGTCAAGCGCGGCGTTGCACCGCAGGGTTGCATCGTTGGCGAGCCCACCGGCATGGGCATCGTCGTTGCCCACAAGGGCATCAATGCCTACCGCTGCAAGGTCAAAGGGCATGCTGCGCACTCGTCGCTGCAACCGGCCGGGGTGAACGCCATCGAGTATGCCGCGCGGCTGATTACCTTCATCAGCGACCTCGCACGGCAGTCTTCACATCACGGCCCGTTCGATGAGGGTTTCGACGTACCGTTCAGTACCGCGCAAACAGGCACGATCAGTGGCGGCATAGCAATCAATACGATCCCGGAACACTGCGAGTTTCAGTTCGAGTTCCGCAACCTGCCAGGCGTCGACCCCGAATCGATATACGCAAAAATAACCCGCTACGCCGAAGAGGTGCTTCAGCCGGAGATGAAGTCACGCGTGCATACCGCAGGAATCGTCTTCGAAAAAATCTCCAGGGCACCCGCGTTGAGCCCCAGCGAAAAAGAAGCAATCTGCACGCTGATTGCCGGCTTGCGGCAAGACACCCGTGTACGCCGGGTTTCCTATGCCACCGAGGCAGGCTTATTTCAGGAAGTTGGCGTGCCCACCATCGTTTGTGGGCCCGGCTACATCGAGCAGGCACACAAGGCCAATGAATACGTGTCGCTCGAGCAACTGGACCTTTGCAATAGCTTCCTGAACAAGCTGGTGCTCAGCCAGCAGGTTTGACACTGGCTGGCGGCCTTGACCGATCAATAACAACAAGGAAAACACGATGGGTGAGTTGCGCACGGATTTGAAAATGCAGCGCTGTGACCACGGGCGTGGCACCCGGGTAGGCAGGGGTTTCATTCTAGCCATGGCACTGTCACTGCTTGGCGTCTGGCTGGCGGTATTCGCCCCCATCCAAGTACTGCTTGCCCAGCAGATGGAAATATTGGCGCCCAACTCGAAAGAAAGCGCGCTGGGCATGGTGATGGGCATTGGCTCGGCCATCGCACTGGTCGCACAGCCTGTCATCGGCTTTCTGTCAGACAGAACCCGCTCAGTGTTCGGCCGCCGTCACCCGTGGAACTTTCTCGGCATTGTCGTCGGCGCGCTGGCACTTTACATGCTGGGCAAGCAAACGACCTGGACGGGCATCGTCGTTTATTGGGCCTTGGTACAAGTGGGCACCAGCGGGGTGTTGTGTGCAATCACCGCTGCAATACCGGACCGCGTGCCAGTTGAGCAACGGGCCATTGTCAGCGCCTGGAATGGCGTGATGTTGTCCGTGGCAGTTGTACTGGGCGCAGTCATCACCACCACGCTGGGTGTCGGCATAGCGCAAAGCTACACCGTCGTCGCGGCCATATTCGTGGTGCTTTCAATGCCATTTGTGTTGTTTACCGATGATCCGCTGGGGCAGCAGGTGCACACCGGTGAATGGCGTTGGAAGGCGTTGTTTTCGGCCTTCTGGATCAGCCCCAGAAAGCATCCGGATTTTGCCTGGGCATGGTCGACGCGCTTTCTGGTCGGCCTCAGCAGCGCCACGGGCACCCTGTTCTTTCTGTACTTTCTTCGCGACGGCCTGCGCTATGAGGCGCTTTACCCGGGTGAGCGGGCCGAAGACGGCTTGCTGAAGCTGGTGCTGATCTATACCGCTGCCGTGGTGGTCACCGCTTTCGCCTGCGGGGCCATATCGGATCGGACCGGCCGGCGCAAAGCCATCGTGACGGTGTCGGGGATGATCATGGGAGTGGCTTCGCTGTTGTTGGCCTTCTGGCAGAACTGGCCGATGGCTATGGTTTCCTCAGCGATACTCGGTGTTGGCTATGGTGCCTATGTCGCCGTCGATCAAGCGCTCATCAGCCAGGTGCTGCCCAGTTCGGCGGACCATGCCAAGGACCTGGGGATCATCAACGTTGCCATCGTCGGGCCACAGATCCTCGCCCCTGCCCTGTGCGCCATGCTGGTGACCCAGTTCGGAGGCTACCCTGCCCTCTACATGTTTGCAGGCCTGGCAGGCTTGATGGGCGGGCTGCTGGTGCTGAAAATCAAAAGTGTCCCCTGACGCAACAGGGCGCATCGGGTCATGCACACTTGGCGGTTGTCAGGCACCAGAGGCCTGACAACCCCTCATTTCCCACCGTGCGCTTGTCGGCTACGTACCAGCGCTGCTACTGCCTGCTGCATTTCCTGCCTGGCCACGCGACTGACGCCCATCATGTTCGCAAACCCATGAATGAGCCCAGCCGCCCTGCACAGGGTCACGTTCACCCCAGCGGCCGATAACAGGTGCGCATACGCCTCACCTTCATCGCGAAGTACGTCGAACTCGGCGGTGGCAATATACGTTGGTGGCAGCCCTTCAAAACTGTCGGCCAGCAACGGCGACACAGCCGGGTCGCTGTAGGCCCGGCTGGGGACATACAGCTCACGCGCCCAGTTCATCTGGTCCGCAGTCAACACATAGCCTGTTTCGAACAGCGAATAGGACGTCGACCTGTTTTCGTTGTCCAGGACCGGGTAGAACAGCAGTTGGAAGTCGGGCAAGCGCCGTTTCTGCTCTCTGAGCGTGTAGCACAACGCGGCAGCAATATTGCCACCCGCGCTGTCGCCCGCCACGGCAATGAATGCGCCAGGCGTATTGGCCGCCTGCATGTCCTTCAGCACATGCTCATAGGCTGCCAGTGCGTCATCGATGGCGGCAGGAAATGGATGCTCGGGTGCCAGCCTGTAGTCCACCGACAGTACGTGCAGCCTGGCTTCGCGCGCCAGATACCGGCAGATACTTTCACAGCTTGCCAGGCTTCCGGATACCCAGGCGCCACCGTGGAAGTAAATGAGTACGCCCTGCGCGCAGTCGTTCGTTACGAACGTCTTGACTGGAACAGGCCCGCCCTGCCCGTCGATCGTGAAGCTTCGCTCCAGGTCGACAGGTGCATCACAGCCGCCAAACACCCAGGCGTCATGGTCGGTCTGTTCGCGCACTTTATCCAGGGGCTGGTGCTGCGGGCGGGCAAGCTCGCGGTCCCCCATCAGCCTGAGAAACATCGCCACTTCGGCGCTTAACACGTGACCCGGCTGGTTGAGACGAGACCCGCCAATGGCAGATTGCAAGCGATGGGGCAGCCTGCCCAACGCCTCCACGACCCACTTCATGCCGACCTGGCTGACTGGCCTCTTCATGGATTCCCCACTCCCAGAATCAACGCCTCGATAAATACAGGCGAAACTGGCTAATCTTATGAGGCACCCTAAAGGGCTACAAGCAGAGGGCTGCAGAGATGCGTTCTAATTAATAGAGCGCGGCGGGCAAATCGGCAGTCGGTCCCGGGCGAAGCCTTTTTTGATCGGAGGGTGCTTGCTACCATCCACGCTCAACAGTCGTGGTGCGATCGGAAAGATGCTCAGAATCCTCAGAGAACAACAATTCAAGAAAGCGTTCCGAAAACTGGGCGGCAAAGTCGCCGGAGGTTCTGGTTCCTTCAGCGCCCGTGCCTGCGCAACCATTGAGCAAGGTGTAAGCCTTGGACACGTCAGGGTAGAGTCGCCATCGGTAACCATCGGAGCCCACACCTACATCAGGAGTGGCAGCACGTTATCCGTGATTTCTGCGATCGGCCGTTTTTGCTCGATCGGATCCGACTGCACACTGGGCCAGGAAAAGCATACCCACCCTACCGATTGGGTAAGCACGCACCCCTTCCAGTATGAAACGGGAGGCTTGTCCTATTCTCCAGCGCTTTCCTGGGTCACCATGGGACACGATGTCTGGGTCGGGCATGGCGCGACCATTTTGGAAGGTGTAGAGGTTGGCACGGGGGCAATCATTGCCACACGGGCAGTAGTGACAAAAAACGTGCCCCCCTATGCGATCGTTGGCGGAAACCCAGCCAAGTTCATCAAGTACCGGCATAGCCCTGAAATCATTGAGCGGCTGCTTGCAAGCCAATGGTGGAACCTGGATGTCGAGTACCTCAAACGCTTGCCCATGAACGACGCCGAGGCATTTCTCAAGGCGATTGAAAATGGTGCACCCGCCGCCCCAGTACACTACTCGAAACTCTCCATCGCCAAGCGTAGGGTGCAAGAAGCGCCGTAGTGGGTTCAGCTTTATCAAACTTTGTCGATGGCCTTTGCGTTTGCGCCTCGAAGCTACTGACCAAGCAACGGCGCGGCTACATCCCGGAGCCGCTGCTTTTCTTCATCCAGGTGCAACGATGTCTGCGCACGTTTGACCAGTAAAGCGGCATGGTGTCGGCAATGCTTGCCATACCGCTGTGGATCGAGTTCAGCCAGACTGATCAATGCCTTGATCAGCCGGATATCGATTTCCAACAGCCCTGCCCCGTCCCGTGCGATCAATGTAAAGAAGTCATCGAATAAATCGTGCACTTCGATGCACCGAACATGAACGCGCAGACACTTCTCATCGACGTCATCAGAGGCCGGGGATTGCATCGACCACTTGGAAAAACACCTGACTCCACGGCCGATCACATCGATCACGGTCCCGGAATCATTGGTCGCCGGAGACAAGGCGCGCGAGGCGATTTCGGTTAGAACCGCAAGGCCGAAGCGTGGATCCTGGTCAAATGAGCGGCGTACACCCACCGTGACCGCGCGCAGGATTTCAGCCGCCAGCGCCGAGCCCTGTGGAGGGGGCGAAGCTGTGGGTAGCAGCCGCGCTATGGGCGCGCCAATGTGAACAAAGGTGCCTGGCAGTACTTCCAGGTAGATCTTGAGCTGGTGCTTCTCGGCCACTGCCGCCAGGCCGCTGATATCGATGTGCTGCACGTAGCCGGTGTCGGTACTGGCAATCGTGAGCGCGCTAGAGGGCAGCACGAAGGATTCGGGGTAAGGGGCACCACCCAGATAGGGCCAGCGGGCGCGATGCTCCAGGGCAGCCAGTGTCGCGGCCTCGACCCGATCAATTGTCTCGCCGACTCTTCCAAGCGTGGATAGGTGACCGATCCAGCGCAACAGCGTGTACACGATCAGGACGATCATCAACAGGGTCACTGCAAAAAGCACCACCCGCCCCTGAGCCCCATAAGCACCGGTACTCAGCGCGATGATGCCGACCAGGCTGAACAGAAACGAGCCAATGAACGTGGCCAGTGCATTCTGCGTTGTCGAATCTTCCATCACCAAGGTGGTCGCCCTGGGTGTCACGCCATTACTGGCAGCACCGTAGGCAGAAACGATGATACTCAAGGAAAACGTGGTCACCGCCAGCATGCTGGAGGCGATGATGCCGAGTATCTTGTCGACCGAGTCTGCACCGATCTTCGCAGGCAGCGATGGCGGTACGAAGTCGCGCAAGGCGATGGCGAGCAAGGCCGTGACAACGCCAGCAAGCGAAAACAGCGTTGTCCGAAACCACAGGCGTTTTGTCACTTGACGCAGGACCCAGCTCAACCGAGTGATCATTGTTTCTATCCTTATGGTGGTCAACGCTTCCCGGGCCGAATGCTGTGCCCGAACTAACGATTCACGCGAGGCCGCTTTCGATACGACAACGGCGTCTCACCCGTCCATCGCTTGAAGGCTTTGATGAAACTGGTCGGATCAATGTACCCAAGGCGGGCAGAAATCTGTTCCACCGATAGCACATATTCGCGCAAGAACTCCCTGGCCAGCGCATATCGCACCTCATCGCGCATAGCGATCCAGCATGGCCCGGCACTGATTTTCCGCTGCTTTCAATGTCAGTTCATTGGCCTGTGCGAGCGGTTCCATGAGCGCTTGCGTATTCAGGATGGCCAGATGGGACGGTGCATTGAATTGCGCCCGCACGCGACAGAATCCCTCGTACCACTACCAAAGGCGCTGAGTTCACCCTGGACGGAGAGCTGGCAGAAGGCTGGCAGGCATCTGCCGGTTATGCCTATGCGGTCAGCACCGATGCTGACAACCAGCGTATCGTTACCAACCTGCCTCGTCACAGTCTCAAGACCTTCACCAGCTATTGCCTGCCGGGGATTCTGGACAAGCTCACCGTTGGCGGCGGTGTGAACTGGCAGAGCAAAACCGGTGCCGACCTGCACACCTTCACCCAAAGTAGCTATGCCGTCACCAACCTCCTGGCTCGCTACGACTTCAACCAGCATCTGAGTGCGTCAGTCAATCTAAACAACGTGTTCGACCGTGAATACCTGAGCTATGCCGGCGACCACGGTATGTACAGCGCTCCAAGAAATATCATGACGGGGTTCAAGTGCAACGTCTGACGCTCGCGCACTTCGTGCTGATCCCGCGCTATCGGTTTCAATCCAGTATTGACGCCCGCAAATCCAAGGGCAATCGGCTCTGCTGGGAATCGGTGGCTCGGGAGCGCGCCTCTGTGGCGCTCGACTAATGGTTTCTCGGCGGTTTGATCCAGACAGAGGGGGCGATTATGCAGCTACCGATCGACAGCTATTGGTCAATAGCTCTCGTGGTGAAGGACCACCTATCAACTGCCGAACGAGCGTGAACGCTGGAAAGTTGGCCTCGGAGCTATCATCCAAAAGTTGCTTGAGTACCTCGGCGGGGCCCGTCGTGATTTCTCGCTAAACCTGGCACCTCGTGGCAGCCACTTTCTCGAGCAGGCATGGGCAATGCTTGCCATGGTTCGCTACGGCACCGTCACCAGCTACGGTCAACTGGCCAAGAGCATGGGCAAACTGACGCTGCCAGAGCCATCGGCATGGCCAATGCGGTCAACCCGATTTCGATCATCGTGCCCTGCCACCGCGTGATCGCCGCCAACGGAAAGCTAAGCGGCTACAGCGGCGGTTTGGACAAGAAACGGGACCTGCTGCCCCTCGAAGCCGAGCATACCCGCGTGGACCTTCTTCAGGCCGCATTTAGCTGAGGCGCTTTCCGGGAGACCTAACTGGCCGCAGCATAGCAGGCAATTTTGCAGGCGCCGCTCGTGGGTCCTACCAGTCTTTGAAAGCCAGCACTCCGCTATCTGGGCACACCCTAGGCAAATTCGATATCCTGAATGCGCACATTGTCAACAGCGTTGTCCTGGGCGGTGAGCTGGTGATCGTGGGCGATTCCAACACACCCTCATGTACCAGCCACGAAGCGTCTCTGATGGCCCAGGCTGCTCAGATCCACGCTGGACTACTTACCAGTGGGGTGGATGCGGATGATTTCTTCCTGGAACACTTCGACTTACTGCAAAGTGTGCTTGCCAGCGCTTCAATGGGAGTTGGTGCAGTCGGTGACGGCTGGAGCAGGCATCTGCAAAATATCAAGGACACACTTGAGGAGATCGAAAAACTCCATCGCGATTACCTCGGCTCTGGCACCTTGAGTGCCCGCGACGCGTTTTATGCCAAGCGCACCGCTTTGTTCATGAAGCTCGAAAAGCATTTGGGGAGCCTGGCCGCGTACGGTTCAGGGTTACGTAATCAGGGAAAGATCAAACAAGCATTAAATATCTCGACCCGCAGCTATCTCCACACAGGTGAGATTGCCGGCTATGCCGATAAGGTATCTGGCGTTGCCACAGCCTCCAACCTAGTTAAGAAAGGCACGTACATCGGCACTGCGCTGGATGTGGCCGCCACAGGCTTGTCGATTCATAAAGCCTGCACAATGGGCCGGGAAGAGCAGTGCCGCCGCGCCAAATATGTTGAAAGCTCGGCGTTGATAGGTGGCCTGGGAGGCGGCAGCATCGGGGGGGCTGCGGGAGGTATGGTAGGAACTGGTGCTTGTGTAGTCGTTCTGGGGGTTAGTACAGGCGGCCCAGGAGCGCTGGCTTGTGCTGTAATAGGCGGTGCAGTAGGCGGTAAAATCGCCGGTGACTTCGGGAGCGATAGAGGCGAAAAGGTAGGTGAATTTTTATATCGTGAGGTATCGGAGTGAATGCAGTAGACCCTGGATTGATTGCGCTGTTTATCCTTGCACCCATAATTCTGTTTATGATCGTGCTGTGTTACATCGCACATAAGTACACTAAGTACTTTGAGTCGTTTCTTCCGAACTGTACGTACGTGACCGGCAATAAAAAAACATTCCAGCATGCAGGCTTACTTGGCAAAGTCATGCGCACGGGATCGATCGCTCTGGTGCTGGCGATACCGACAATCTTTTTGCGCAGAGGCTTAATTGACTTAAATGAAGTTAAACGTTTCCCGCCCAAAATGAAACGATTATTGGTGAGCATGTTAGCCATCCAAATCGTGCTGGTCATTGCGCTTACCATTTCCCATTATGCAGATCGCTGAAAATAATTGACTGGCATTACCGGGACGATGGCCAGATAGATGGCCTCGTCCCAGCTGGCCAACTCCAATCATTTTCAGTCCTAGTTAGAAGCGTAAAAATTCCTTTTAGATGAGCTGTCTACACTTTTAAGGCATCGCTCGTGATACCTCTGGTGGTAAGGACTGAGCTTCGCCGCCATCTCACCTGCCCCTCCCATCTGTCTAGTGTCCACACAAACAACCGGCAAAAATTGCCGCGCGCTTCTTGGAGCTCCTTGACTACTAAAATCAAGGCTCCTGTTAGCTATGGTTCGGGACGCGGTGATCATCAGGTCATATGCCTTGCTCAGCGCGTGCTGCAAGGCATCGCTCCCAGTGACCACACGATGGACTGTAAAGCCTGCCTCTGTCAGCCCTTGCTGCAGGTATGCCCCGTTTTTTGGCCTATCTTCGGCCGCGAGTAACTTCATCAGTTGCGCCCCCTCGGATGCCCTTCGTCTACAGCAAAAGCGGCACCCAACTCGAAGCTGACGGGAAAGTAATCTCGGGCTCAGCTTGCTGACAGTCCGGGTGGCTAGCTTTAGCACTGTGAAAGGCCGGTTGCCGCCCAAAGCGCAAAGCACCCCGGCCATGAGAGCTGCTGAGCTGAGCTTACAGAACTGTAATCACCCCGGAATCTGAACTGTGGCAGCTTGCGGGTATGTCCTCCCTCAATTCTGGTGCTTTGTCGAAAGCTGCGAAGTTTGGGAGAGCTCAATTCATCAGATGGTTGCGGATCTCGCAGCTTGGATATCAGCGATCTACCTGACTGGAACGCAACGGCATGCAAAGCAAAACCACTCGACGTTCATTCGTCAAAGGCCTGGCTGCTACCGGACTACTGGGTGGGATAGGTATGTGGCGCGCGCCGGTCTGGGCCGTAACTAGCCCTGGCCAGCCTAACATAGTGACCGGCACCGACTTCGATCTCTACATCGGGGAGCTCCCGGTGAACATTACCGGTGCAGCTCGAACGGCAATGGCTATCAACGGGTCGCTACCCGGACCGGTACTCCGTTGGCGAGAAGGCGACACAGTCACGCTGCGGGTGCGTAATCGCTTGAAGCAAGATACGTCTATCCACTGGCACGGCATCATTCTACCGGCAAACATGGACGGCGTGCCGGGCTTGAGCTTCCATGGCATCGCACCGGACGGCATGTACGAGTACAAGTTCAAGGTCCATCAGAACGGCACCTACTGGTACCACAGCCATTCGGGCTTCCAAGAGCAGGTTGGTGTTTACGGTGCCCTGATAATCGATGCGATGGATCCCGAGCCTTTCACCTACGACCGTGACTATGTCGTCATGCTGAGTGACTGGACTGACGAAGACCCGGCACGGGTTATGTCCAAGCTAAAAAAGCAGTCGGATTACTACAACTTTCACAAGCGTACCGTTGGCGACTTCGTCGACGACGTGAGCGAAAAAGGTTGGTCTGCCACCTTAGCCGATCGAAAGATATGGGCTGAGATGAAGATGAGCCCAACCGACCTCGCTGATGTGAGCGGGTACACCTATCTCATGAATGGCCAAGCGCCAGACGGAAACTGGACGGGCCTCTTTAAACCAGGCGAGAAAATCCGGCTTCGCTTTATCAACGGCTCGGCGATGACGTATTTCGATGTGCGAATTCCCGGTTTGAAGATGACCGTTGTCGCAGCGGACGGACAGTACGTACAGCCTGTGTCGATCGATGAATTCCGGATTGCCGTTGCCGAAACCTACGATGTCATTGTCGAGCCTGAAAACGAGCAGGCTTACACCATCTTTGCTCAGTCCATGGATCGCACCGGCTATTCAAGGGGTACTTTGGCTGTCCGTGAGGGCCTGCAGGCCCCGGTACCGACGGTAGACCCACGTCCCCTGATCTCCATGGGCGACATGGGGATGGATCATGGCAGCATGGGCGGCATGGACCACGGCAGCATGGCCGGAATGGACCATGGCAAGATGGCTGGTATGGACCACGCCAATAGGGCCGCTAGCGGTGCCATGCAAAGCCATCCCGCCTCCGAATCAAACAACCCCCTGGTCGATATGCAGACCATGACGCCAACGCCGAAGCTGAACGATCCGGGAATCGGGCTTCGCAATAACGGGCGTCGGGTTCTCACGTATTTGGATTTGCGTAGCACCTTCATTGATCCTGACGGCCGTGAACCGGGCCGGACCATCGAGCTGCACCTTACCGGCCATATGGAGAAGTTCGCTTGGTCTTTCGATGGCATCAAGTTCTCTGACGCAGAACCGCTGCGGCTCAAGTATGGGGAGCGTCTGCGAATTACCTTGGTGAATGACACCATGATGACTCACCCCATCCACCTGCACGGAATGTGGAGTGACTTGGAGGATAAAGAAGGCAACTTCATGGTCCGAAAGCATACGATCGATATGCCGCCTGGCTCGAAACGAAGCTATCGCGTTACTGCAGATGCGCTCGGGCGCTGGGCCTATCACTGCCACCTCATGTACCACATGGAGATGGGCATGTTCCGAGAAGTCCGCGTGGACGAATGAACTGGAGATACGAGATGAGCAAACCAATGAAACGAAGCGCCTTTTTCCTGTCTACTGCGATGGTTGGCCTGCTGGCAGCCTACGCCCCGGCTTCCTGGGCCAATGAAAACCATGACCAGCACTCTCAAAAGTCGTCCGACGCAACACAATCGCACGGTTCGAAGAGCAAGCAAGCTCAGGGCATGGACCATGACTCCATGGAAGGCATGGATCACGGCAAAATGATGGAAGCGCATGGCAGCGAAAAAGCTGAGGCAGGAAAAAATGGCCAATAGCGTTCCACGACCATCGCTGCTGGTATTGGCCGCTTCGCTAGGCGTGCTGGGCGTTTCGCCCAGCTTCGCCGCTGAAATGGATCATTCCGGGATAGATCACTCGGCAATGGAGCACGGTGCGATGCAGATGGACGACGTCTCATCACAAAATACCCTGCCAGGCATGGACCACAGCCAGATGGACGCGAGCAAGCAACCTACGCAGCCCGCCTCCGCTGATCACAGCAAAATGGGCCATGCGCAGCCCAAAACGAATGCGGCCTCGATGATTCACGGCAACATGGACCATGGAAGCATGAACGGCATGGACCACGGGTCCATGAAAGGCATGGATCATGGCGCGATGGATCATTCCAAGATGGGACACGGCAAGGTTGATTCACCGAGCACAACCAGCCGTACGCCAATCCCGGTACTCACTGATGCCGACCGCCAGGCTGCCTTCCCCCCGCTTGAGGGGCACAAAATGGATGACAGCGGTACCAACAGCTTTTTCTTGGTTGACCAGCTGGAATACCAGGATGCTGACGCCGGTAGCACGCTTGCCTGGGACGCATCCGGTTGGGTGGGCGGTGACATCAACAGGCTCTGGATTCGCTCGGAGGGCGAGCGTACCAATGGGGTTACTGAAGATGCCGAGCTACAGCTCCTCTATGGCCGCTCCATAAGCCCTTGGTGGGATGTTGTCACCGGCGTCCGACAGGACTTCAAACCGGAAGATCCCCAGACCTGGGCCGCGTTCGGTATTCAGGGTATGGCGCTGTATGACTTCGAAGCGCAAGTCACGGCGTTTATCGGTGAGAACGGTCAAACCGCTGCCCGCCTGGAAGGTGAGTACGACATCCTGCTGACTAATCGTTTGATCCTTCAGCCAACCGCTGAGGCCAATTTCTATGGCAAGAACGATCCGGAACGCGGCTTCGGCTCTGGCCTGGCAAATACGGAAGTTGGGCTACGGTTGCGGTACGAAATTGTCCGCCAGTTCGCACCGTACATAGGCGTCACCTGGAGCCGTTCCTACGGCAAAACCGCCGACTTCATCCGGGATGAAGGTGGGGATGTGGACGAAGCTCGGTTTGTTGCCGGTATTCGGATGTGGTTTTGAGAACTCACTATGAAAAGGACAATTACAACACGGGTGACGGCGGATGCTGTAGGTAGCGCTGCAATGCTTGGCGCTGCTTGCTTCGGTCTCGTGAACGTTGGTGCGGATGTCCCGCGCGTCCCCCGCTGTACAAGCGTTTTTGGCCATGGCGCGTGATCGCTCATTTGAAGTCCGTGCACGCGACATAGACGTCCCAGATCTTGAAGGCCCTACTCATATCCAAGCAGGGGCAGGCAATAACAACGCCATGTGTATCGGATGCCACCTCGCTCCTGGGGTGCAGAAAACAGAACTCAGCCAAGCCCTCTACCCCTCTCCACCAAACCTCACCGAGATCGGCGTAAATGGCGATCCTGCAGCTGCATTCTGGACCATCAAGCGCGGTATCGAAGCCACAGGATGACTGCTTGGGGCAACAGCATGGCAGCTCGCAGTCAGCGTCCGGCGAACTCACCTTCCGAACACCAGCATCAAGGGCGATGGGTCTGAATCAACGCTGAACATCCTGAAGCAATGGAGAAGGATGACGCTTGTACCAATCGCTAGCCCGCTCATAAGCGTGTGCGAGTTGCAGGACCGAAAGGTCGGCCTGATACCGGCCGATAATTTGCAGGCCCATTGGAAGCCCGCTTTCACTGAAACCTGCTTGTACATTTGCTACCGGGCAGCCAGACAATGTGCCAGGGATGACGACCTCCATCCAGCGATGATAGGTGTCCATGGTGATGTCGTTGATAGCCGTCGGCCATGGCAGCGTTTTGTCAAACGGGAAAACCTGGGCACTGGGTAATAGCAAGTAGTCGTACTGCTCGAAAAGCCGCGAGATGGACCGATACCAGTCGCTGCGCGCTACCGATGCGGCGAACACTTCACTGGCTGACAGTTTCAGGCCATTTTCTACCTCCCAGCAGGCTTCCGGCTTGAGCTGAGCGCGCTTTTGCGGGTCGGCATAGGCCGCGCCCAACGAGCCGGCCACCATCCAGTGGCGCAACGTGCGCCAACTGCCCCAAAGCTTCTGGGGGGCGAAGTCTGGTTGTACGGCTTCGATATGGCAGCCTAAACCTTCAAAGTCAGCAAAGGTTTTCTCGCACAGCTCAAGAATGCCCCGTTCCATCGGCAGGTAACCGTTGAAGTCGCCAAGCCAGCCAATGCGCGTACCTTTGAATTCGCGCTCTAGAGGCATGGCGAAGACTGTACCGGATTCGCTGATCGACAACGGTGCTCGCGCATCCCCACCGGCCTGCACCGATAGCAGCAACGCCGCATCCTTCACACTGCGCGCCATCGGGCCTTCGTAACCAAGCTGGTCGAAAAACAGATCCGCACTGTCATCGAACGGCACACGCCCCTGGGAAGGTCTGAACCCGAAGATGTTATTGAACGCCGCCGGGTTACGCAGCGAACCCATCATATCGCTGCCATCGGCCACGGGTACCAGATGCATCGCCAGTGCTGCCGCCGCGCCGCCGCTGCTGCCTCCCGCCGTTTTGCTCAGGTCATACGCGCAAGCGGTAGGGCCGAACAACGGGTTATAGCTTTGCGAACCAAGCCCGAACTCCGGGGTGTTGGTTTTGCCAATTATGATCGCGCCAGCAGCCTTGATCCGCTCGACCATGATGCCGTCGCGCTCGGGCAGGTAATCCTTGAACAACGGTGAACCGAAGGTGGTACGTATCCCTTGCGTCAGTGACAAGTCCTTGATCGCATGAGGCAGGCCATGCATCCAGCCGCGGTATGCACCACGGGCCAGTTCGGCGTCGCGCGCATCGGCTTGAGCCAACAGGCTTTCAGGTGATTGCAGGCTGATCAGCGCATTCACCAGTGGGTTGAAACGTTCGATATGGGCGAGGTAAGTCTGCATGACTTCTCGGCAAGACACCTGGCGCAGGCGAATACGTTCGGCGAGCTCATGGGCCTGCAGCAGGACCAGTTCGCTGATGTGATTGGAATTCATGACTACGGCGCCTTTCAGACGGCTGGAGAAACACCCCGGCCTCGTGCCGGGGCGGCAGTGATCAACGCATCAGGCTGGTCCAGAGACGATCGGCCAGACGGATCGCGCCCTCGCCACAGGTCTTGCTGAACACCACGTGGGTGCCCTCGGGAATGTGCAATTCCGGTGCTTCCTTAAGCGACGCATCGAGAAACGGTTCAACGCCTTTGATCGGGCTTTGGTGCTTGAGGAAACGCTGCGTCATCGCCGAGTTTTCCGGCTGGCTGAGGAAAGCGATGAATGCCTTGGCATTCTCCGGGTGCTTGGCACCGGCGGGGATGACCATATTGTCGACCCATGCCAGTACGCCTTCTTTCGGGTAGAGATACTTCAGCGTCGGCTTCATCTCCCGCGCACGCATGGATGAGCCCCCCCAGAACATCGACATATCGATTTCACCCGAGGCAAGGTTTTCACGAATCGACCCCGCCTTTGAACTGTACGTCTTCACGAACGGCTTTTGTGCCTTGAGCAAGCTCAGAACCTGCTGCATCTGCTTCGAGTCTTCGCTGCACAACGGAATGTTCAGGTACAGGCTGGCCATGTCGACCATGTCACTGACCGAATCGAACATGTTGATCCGCCCCTGCAACTCGGCGGGCGGCTCATATAGAACCTTGTAGCTGTCGGCAGGGCCTTTATAACGTGCGGTGTCCAGCACGATGCTGGTAGTGCCCCAGATGAACGGCATCGAATATGCACCGTCCGGGTCCCAACCCGGATTTTTCAGGTTATCCACTACGCTGGCGTAATAGGGCTGTTTCACCGGGTCGAAGCGCTCCAGCAGGTTTTCCTTGATCAAGATCGGGATGAACTGGTGCGACGGAATCGCCACGTCATACCCCGCACCGCCTTGCTTCAACTTTGCCAGCAGGGTTTCGTTGGAGTCATAGGAATCGACCGTGACCTCAATCCCAGTCTGCTTCTGGAATTTGGCGAGAATCTCTGGCGAGAAATAACCGCTCCAGCTGACCACGTTGAGTTTTTCCGCGGCCTGCACACTGCCGGCCATGACCAGCGGCACACTAACGAACAAATAAGTACCAACGCTTTTTATCCACTTGTTCATGCTATTTCCCCACAGCTCCTAAAAAGTTCAGACGTTCTTTTTGCCCAGCAGGTAAGAGAGGCAGACAAACAGCACCGAGACCCCCAGGATCAGGGTCGACACGGCATTGACGTCGGGTGTCACGCCCATGCGCAACAGGCCGAAGATGAAAATCGGCAAGGTGGTCGTGCCCGCCTGCGAGACCATCATCGAGATCACGAAGTTATCGAGCGAGACGATGAAGGCCAGCATCAGCCCGGAGAAAATCCCCGGCATCAGCAGCGGTAAGGTGACCTTGCGGAAGGTTCGCCACGGCCCGGCGTAGAGGTCCCCGGCAGCCTGTTCCAGGGACAGGTCCATGTCGTTGAGCCGCGCACGAATGGGCAGGTAGGCGAAAGGAATGCAGAACACCGTATGGGCGATGATCAAGTTGCCGTAGCCGAGCGACAGGCCGATGGTGGAAAACAGCGCCAGCGTTGCCACCCCCACGACAATTTCCGGAAGTACCAACGGCAGCATGATCGCGCCCATCGACAGTTGCAGCCCTTTGAACTTGGCGCCCCGTGAAGTACCAAGGGCGGCAAGGGTGGCAAGCGCCGTGGCGATCATGCTCGCGCACACGGCGATCAGCAAACTGTTGCCGGCAGCCTGGCGCAAGGCCTGGTTGGCGAAAGCAGCGCGATACCAGTCAAGGCTGAAACCGGTCCAGACAGTCGCCGACTGATTAGCGTTGAACGAGAACACCACAAGCACCACGATCGGTGCATAAAGGTACAGGTAGAACAGGAGACTGAAGCCACCAAACCCGGGAAAGTCTCGTATGCACAACCCTTGGCGATTGAACAGAGCAAGCATTACGCACCTCCTTTGGCGATGCGCTGGCGCTCGGCGCGCAGGGCATAGATGGTCAGTACCAGCATCACGGCAGCCATCAACACCAGCGAGAGTGCGGCGCCAAACGGCCAGTTACGCGCATCACTGAATTGCCGGAATATCAAGTTGCCGAGCATCATCCGCGTACCACCGCCGAGCAGTTCCGGGGCGATCATCGCACCTAGGCAAGGCACGAAAGTAAGGATGGCCCCAGCGAGAATGCCCGGTTTGGCGATTGGCAAAACCACTTTGCGCAGGGTGCGTACGCGCCCTGCGTACAGGTCTTGAGCAGCTTCGAGCAAGCGAACATCCATCTTTTCCAGCGTCGCGTAGATCGGCAACACCACGAACGGTGCATAGGTGTAGACCAGCCCCAGCAGCACGGCACCGTCGGTGTACAGCAACTGCAACGGCTCATGGATAACGCCCATTCCCATCAAACTGTTATTCACCACCCCGGTGTTGCGCAGCAGCAGAATCCACGCATACGTGCGAATCAACAGGTTGGCCCAGAACGGTACGGTGATCAGGAAGATCAGCAGGCCACGCCGATGGGCCGGCTGCATAGCCAGCCACACCGCCACCGGAAAACCGATCAATAGCGTGATGACCGTGGTCAGGCCGGCGATGCCGACCGAGCGCAGGGCAATGACCAGGTAGGAGTCGGCGAAGACCAGGCTGTCGTCCATTTGCCGTTCAAACAGCAGCGAAATGTAAGCATCGACGCTGAATGCCTTGTTCACCCCGCCGTAGGGGTTGGCTTCCATCAGGGAATAGCCGACGACGATCAGAATCGGCACGATCAGAAACAGGCCGATGGCGAGCAGTGCCGGGCTGACCCCGAGTAAACTGTGCAAACGCTTGCGGCGTTCCAGCGTGTTGGCAATCGGTAAGGCGTGCATGACAACTCCTCGGGCTCAATCGTGCAGGACGCTGGCGCTTCCCTGATCGAACAGCAGACCGGCCTGACTGCCGACGACAAAGCGCAGGCTCTGGTCGACGCTGTTGGGGGTGCGTACGGTGAGGCGCGCCCCGTCGCTGAGGCTGACCTGATATTGCAGGTCGGTACCCAGATAAATCTGCGCTTCGATCCGGCACGGCAGTGCCGCTTCAGTATCGGCAGGCACCAGGTGGAGCCGCTCAGGGCGCACCGAGAGGGTCACCCGGGCCCCGACGGTTACGTCTGCGCACGCTTGCGCCGGTAACGGATGACCGGCTGGGCCGGTAAACCATGCCTGGCCCGCCTGTGCATGGGTGACAGTGCCTTCGATGAAGTTGGTTTCACCAATGAAGTCGGCGACAAAGCGATTGCGCGGCCGCTCGTAGATGTCCTCCGGTCTGCCAACCTGCTGGACTTCGCCTTCGGACAATACGGCGATACGGTCGGACATGGTCAGCGCCTCCTCTTGGTCGTGCGTGACGAAGATGAAGGTGATACCGGTCTTGGCCTGAATGCTTTTAAGCTCTTCGCGCATGGCTTGGCGCAGCTTTAGGTCGAGTGCCGACAGCGGCTCATCGAGCAGCAGAACTTTTGGATGCGGTGCCAGTGCACGGGCCAGCGCCACACGTTGCTGCTGACCGCCAGACAACTGAGCAGGCTTGCGATTGGCAAAGCGTTGCATCTGCACCAGCGCGAGCATCTCGTCAACCCGGTCGGCGACCTGTGCTTTATTGAACATTTTGCCCATGGGGTGTGATTCAAGGCCGAACGCCAGGTTCTCGGCGATGGTCATGTGCGGGAACAGTGCATAATGCTGGAACACTGTGTTGACCGGGCGCTGGAACGGCGGAAGATCGGCGATGTTCTCGCCGTAAAGCATGATCTGGCCTTCGGTAGGGAACTCGAAGCCAGCGATCATCCGCAGCAGGGTGGTTTTGCCGCAGCCAGAAGGGCCGAGCAGGGTAAAGAATTCGTTATCGTGAATGTCCAACTCGACGTTTTTCAATGCCACCGGGCCGGTGTTCGGATCACCGTAGACCTTGCGGACCGAGCGGATCGACACCGCCAGCGTTTGCAGCGAATGCAGGGCATTCATGCGTAACCTCCGATTCCCCCATCGCCTACGGTTGCGCTGCGGATCAGGCAATCAGTCGGGCCATGGATGTTATTTTTTTGGCAGGATCGAAAATGCGAACGGGGTGAAAACAGTTTTTTTGTTCTGCTGTGGCTCGATTATCAGTTAGGGCTTGCGCGGGGCGATACTTCAATTTAAACATGGCGGCTGTTAGTTAATTTAATAGCAAAGGTGCCAGTAACATGTCAGCCCACCGCCTGCCGCCGCTCAATGCGGTGCGTGCATTTGATGCAGCCGCCCGTCTGGGCAGTTATGTGGAGGCCTCCAAAGCTCTGCACGTGACCCAGCCGGCGATTGGCCGACACGTAAAGTTGCTTGAAGACTGGCTAGGCATTCAACTGTTTGAGCGTACCTCTCGCGGTGTCAACCTTACCCCGGCTGGGGAGAAGTACCACCGCAAGATCGCTGCCGCCCTGCAGTTGATCATGGAAGCCGGCAAGGAAGCGCAACCCAAAGAGGCCGAACGCTGGCTGCGGATCATGGTGGTACCGGGGTTTGCCAAGCGCTGGCTGATGCCTCGTATTGAACGCATGCGCCAGTTACGGCCGGGTTTGAAGTTCGCAATTGAACCCAATTCGACATTCACCGAGGTAGACAAAAAAACGACCGACCTTGGTATTGTCTATGGCATGGAGAACGAGTATGCGAACTGCCGCGCCACCCTGGTCTGCCCGAGGGTTTTCCCAATCTGCACCCCGGCCTACCTCGCCAGTGTCGGGCCTCTTTCAGCGCCAGTGGACCTTGTGAAACATAACCTTATCCACGTCGATAACGGTGAGTGGTGGAATCTCTGGTTTACCGCTCACGGTTTAGAGTTTCACCTCGATTCAGATATTCTCTACGTCAACAATGACCATGCCTTATCCGTGGCTGAAAGCGGTCAGGGTATTGCGCTGGCTAACGAAGTACTGGTGAGAAACGAGCTCGATGCAGGCAGGCTGGTAAAGGCGGTGAATACTGAAGTGAGGCTCGAGAGTTACAGGGTACTGACGCCATCTGGCGAGCTTTCCGAGGACGCCAACTGGTTCATAGACTGGCTCCAGACGGAACTGAACAATGAATTTGGAAGCTAGGTGAATTCAGCCTGGCGAGCGTACGTTTGGGCAATACGTGATATGCCTGGGCGAAAAACCATGATCTGCCTCCGCTAAGAGCCTGTCTTACATGATTTTTCTTTGAGCACTGGGTGCAGGTTGGTCAGGCGTGAAGGCAGGTACTTACGCTGAATGAACCAAAGAAAAAGCCCGCGAACCTGTGCAGGCTGCGGGCTAATTCATATTGATGTCACACTGAAGCGCCTCGAGGTTCGCTCCAGACGGCTGCAAGACTAGAAACTGGCTGGCAAGCCCCCTCTCAAGCACTCACGAACCGCTGTGAATATGGTGGGTCGTGTAGGATTCGAACCTACGACCAATTGGTTAAAAGCCAACTGCTCTACCAACTGAGCTAACGACCCGTTGGATGGCGCGTATAATACTGATTTCTAACGGGAAATCAATACCCTCTGATCAGTTCAAGCGTAGCGCGTCGGGTCGTCGACACCGGCAGCCCTGAAGCCATCGGCACGCAGGCGGCAACTGTCGCACTTGCCGCAGGCACGCCCTTCATCGTCGGCCTGGTAGCAGGAAACAGTCAGGCTATAGTCCACGCCGCGGGCCATACCGGCCTGCACGATTTGCGCCTTGCTCATGTTCTGCAGCGGCGCCTGGATCCGGAAGCCCTGCCCTTCGACCCCGGCCTTGGTCGCCAGGTTGGCCATGCGCTCGAACGCTTCGACGAACTCAGGGCGGCAATCCGGGTAGCCGGAGTAGTCCACGGCGTTCACGCCAATGAAGATATCACGCGCCTCCAGCACTTCAGCCCAACCCAGCGCCAGCGACAGGAACACGGTATTGCGCGCTGGCACATAGGTCACCGGAATACCTTCACCGGGGGTTTCCGGCACGTCGATGCTGCTGTCGGTCAAGGCCGAACCACCAATACCGTCCAGGTTCAAGCCAATGACCTTGTGCTCGACCACGCCCAAGTCGCGGGCCACGCGGGCGGCGGCGTTCAGCTCGGCGCGATGGCGCTGGCCGTAATCGAAGCTCATGGTATAGCAGCTGTAGCCGTCGGCCTTGGCCATGGCGACCACCGTGGCCGAGTCCAGGCCACCGGACAACAGGATGACTGCGCGTTTTTCTGTCATGTGTATTTACTCCTCAATCAACGCCCGGGTTCGTCGTTCCACAGCAGCTTGTGCAACTGCAGCTGGAAGCGCACGGGCAGGTTGTCGGCGACGATCCAGTCTGCCAGGTCGCTGGCGCTCACCTGATGATGGCTGGGTGAAAACAGCACTTCACCGGCACGCTCGGCCAGGTTGTATTGGATCAGCTTGGAAACTGCCCAGTCGTAATCCTCGCGGGAACAGATGACGAACTTGACCTGGTCGTTGCGGGTCAGCTGGTCGATGTTCGAATAGAGGTTACGATGCGACTCTTCGGAACCTGGGGTCTTCAGGTCTACCACACGACTGACCCGGGTGTCGGTGCCGGCGATATCCAACGCGCCACTGGTCTCCAGCGACACCTCGTAGCCCGCATCGCACAGCCGCTGCAGCAGCGGCAGCGCATTCGGTTGGGCCAGCGGTTCGCCACCGGTGACACACACGTAGCGCGGCCTGAAGCCGGCCACTTGCTCAAGGATCGAATCGAGGGTACGAACGGTACCGCCACTGAATGCGTAGGCACTGTCGCAGTACTGGCAGCGCAGGGGGCAACCGGTGAGCCGCACGAATACCGTGGGCAGCCCAGCCGTTCGTGTTTCACCCTGCAAAGAGTAAAAGACTTCGGTGATGCGTAATGTGTCTTGCATGCTCGCCACGGGCGTGACAGCTAAACAGGCTGCCCGCCTCCGTCAGGCACTGCCGCGGACTCGACATCGCGTTATCCGCAGCAGCGTGTTTACGAAAAAAGGGCCGTGATTCTAACGAAAAAACCCGCGACTGGCGCGGGTTTATTTCAAACGCTACTGCAAAGGGCCTTAGAGCTTTTGCAGGTCACGCTGTGCCAGTTGCGCGGCAGAGGTGCCGGGATACTGGGTGATGACCTGTTGCAGGATGCTCTTGACCTTGTCGGTGTGGCCCATGCGGCGCTCGACGTCGGCCAGTTTGTAAAGCGAGTCTGGCACCTTGCTGTGCTTGGGGTACTTTTGGCTGACCTGGGCAAACGCCTGGCTGGCGCCTTGCAAGTCACCCTTGGCCAGGTTCACCTCACCCAACCAGTACTGGGCATTGCCGGCGTACTGGCTGTTCGGGTATTTGCGCAGGAAGGCGGTGAACGCCTGGCTGGCCTTGTCGAAGTCTTTTTGCTTGATCAGGTCGAAAGCTGCATCGTAGTAGAGCTTCTCTTTCGCCGGATCACCGGGCTCGCTACTGGCGGCCGGTTGTTGCGCAGCAGCACCGGCTGCTGCACCGGAGGCGGCATTGGATGCACCACCGGAGGAATTGTCAGGGGTTGCGGCAGGTGCAGCACCACTGTTGATGCGACGGTCCAAATCCTGGTACCGCTCCAGGTTTTCCTGCTTCATGCGCGACACATCGTTTTGCAGCTCTTCGATGATGCCTTGCTGGCGGGAAAGCTGGTCCTGCATCTGTTGCAGCTGCATGAACAGCTGGCCCTGTGCAGAGGCAGGGGCCGAAGCCCCCGACCCGGCATAGGCGCCGCTCGTGCCATAACCCGCGGGCGGATAACTGCCTGCGTTGTCATCTACTACAGGGACCTCAGCCCAGGCCGCGAGCGGCAGGCTGAGTGCGAGGACGGTTACTACACGGCGGCACATACGCATAAGAACTTACTTACGCAGTTCTACGCGACGGTTCTGAGCCCAGGACTGCTCGTCGTTGCCGGTAGCAACTGGACGCTCTTCGCCGTAGGAAACCACTTCCAGCTGAGCAGGGGAAACACCCTGCAGAACCAGGTAGCGCTGAACGGCTTTCGCACGACGCTCACCCAGAGCCATGTTGTACTCGCGGGTGCCGCGCTCGTCGGTGTTACCTTCCAGAACAACGCGGTTGCCGTTGGCTTTCAGGTCCTTGGCGTGAACGTCCAGAGCGCGCATGGCTTCTGGCTTCAGGTCCGAGCTGTCGTATTCGAAGTAGAAGGTGGTGATTGCGCGCAGGGCGGCTTCTTCGCTCAGGGAGCCGTCGACAGCGCCAGTGTTGGCACCGTAGCCAGCGTTAGGATCTACAGCAGCGCCTTCGCCTGCGTTGTCACCGCCCTTCGAGGAGCAACCTACAGCTACGGCCATGGCCAGAGCCAGCGCAGCAAATTTACCAAACTTCAGCATTTCCATCGTGAAACTCCTAATGAAACCCCAGTGTGTTAAGCAAAACGTATTACGCCGCAATCAGTTCAGGTAAGGGGACCAGGACGGTTCTCTGACTTCGCCTTGAGCGGTAGGAAGTGGGAGCCTCACGCGGCCATTAAGCGACACGAGCATCAAGACTCCCCGGCCCTGCTGGCGGGTGGCGTAGATTAGCATGGTGCCGTTTGGCGCAACAGTGGGAGACTCATCAAGACTTGTTTCCGAGAGAATCTTTACACTTCCGCGCTGCAAGTCCTGTGCCGCCACTTTGAAGTTGGTAAAGCCCTGTTGGCGATGAATCATCACCAGGGTTTTCTCGTCTGCCGAAAGTTTCGGGTTGGCGTTGTAGTTACCCACGAAGGTTACGCGCTCGGCACCACCCCCACTGACCGACTGTTTATAGATCTGCGGTTTGCCGCCCCGGTCGGAGGTGAAGTAAATGGTGTTGCCGTCTTTACCCCAGAACGGCTCGGTGTTGATACCAGGGCCGGCGGTTACGCGGCTGATCTGGCGAGAGGCCATGTTCATCACGTAGATGTCCGGGTTGCCGTCCTTGGACAGCACGAAGGCCAGGCGCGAACCGTCAGGCGACCAGGCTGGCGCGCCGTTCAGGCCCTCGAAGTTGGTCACCTGTTCGCGGCGGCCGGTATCGATGTTCTGCACGAAGATGCGCGGGCGCTTCTGTTCGAACGATACGTAGGCAATACGCTTGCCATCCGGTGCGAACCGCGGCGACAGGATAGGCTCGCGCGATTGCAGCAGGGTGACCGCACGTGCACCGTCGTAGTCCGAGCGCTGCAGGGTGTAGCGGGTATTGTTGGTGGAGAAGCGCTCGGCAGTCACGTACAGCATGCGGGTCGAGAACGCACCCTTGATGCCGGTGAGCTTCTCGAACGACTGGTCTGCAATGTAGTGCGCCATGTCGCGCAACTGGTCGGTGCTGCCCGCCACGCTACCGGTCAGCACTTGCTGCTCGGTGGCGACGTTGAACAGCGCGTACTGCACCTGCAGGCGACCACCCGACGGCACGATGCTACCGACCATCACATACTGGGCGCCCAGGGCTTTCCAGTCACGGAAAATCACTTCGCTGGCCTGCGACGGCTGGCTGATCATGTTCTGCCGCGGAATCGGTGAATAGTAGCCAGAGTTGCGCAGGTCGTTGCCGATGATGTCGGCAATGTCTTCAGGCAACACGCTACCGCCCTGCATACCGAACGGTACTACCGCGATGGGCGTGGCCCGGTCGCTGCCGCTGGTGACCAGGATGTTCTTTTCCTCTGCCACCGCCAAGCCTGCCACGCAGCAGAGCAAGACCAGCAGTCCTCTCAGACGTTTAATCACAACGCTAGATCCTCAGGTGTAAATGTCATCTTGAACGAACGATAACGGTTGAAATCGCTCGGCTTCATACCCTGCATCTCGGTCAAACGACCAATGTTCTTGACCGCAGCCACCGCCGAACTGTCGAACGGGCCGTCACCACTGGAACGGACCACGCTGACACTGGTAACGGTACCGTCCGGCAACATGCTTACCTGCAGGGTCACCGTCATGCCCTTGCGCGCGGAAGGCGGACGCGCCCAACCCTCGGCCGCGCGCATGCGGATCAGGTCGTCGAAATCGCCGGCCACCTGGTCACCTTGCTCGTCAGCCAGGGCCTGCTGCCGCTCGGTGGTATCGGACAACAGCTCGGCCAGGGCCTGGGCTTTCTTGTCTTCTGCCGCCTTGCGAGCCGCTTCCTGTGCCTTTTTCTTCTGGGCGTCTGCAGCGGCCTTCTTCTTGGCCTCTTCAGCTGCCTTTTTCTTCGCGTCCTCGGCCGCCGCTTTCTTCTTGGCGTCCTCGGCTGCTTTCTTCTTGGCCTCTTCGGCTGCCTTTTTCTTGGCGTCCTCGGCGGCTTGTTTCTTCGCCTCTTCAGCGGCCGCTTTCTTGGCCTCTTCTTCGGCTTTTTTCTTCGCTTCGTCCTCGGCCTTCTTCTTGGCGATGTCAGCCTGTTGCTTCTCGGCGGCTTTCTTCGCCTCCTCGGCCTTCTTGGCTTCGGCGGCTTGCTTGGCCTTGGCGGCTTCGGCGGCCTTGGCCGCGTCCTCGGCTTTTTTCGCTTCGGCGGCTTCGCGAGCCTCTTCGGCCTTTTGAGCGGCGTCGGCTTTCTTTTGTTCCGCAGCCTTGATGGCCTCCTGCTCGACCTTCTTCTGCTCCAGCTGCTCGACTTCAGTCTGACGCGACGCGGTTTTCTTCGCTTCCCCGGCAATCTTCTGGTTGGTCTGGGTGGTCGCCTGGCTCTTGGACTTGAGCTGGTACAGGGTAGCCTGGACGATTGGCTTGGAAGGCGGCAGCTCAGGCGTCATGGCAAAACTGACGAACAGCAAGCCGAACACCAGCACATGCAGACCGATGGCCCAGACACTGGGCCAGAAGTAGCTTTCCGAGGCGGATGGCTCTCGCTGTTGCATCAGGGCGCCTCGGTAATCAGGCCAACGTTACCGACACCGGCCTTCTGCAACCCGCCCATGGCACCCATGACCGCGCCATAGTCGACCGCCTTGTCACCCCGAATGAATACCTGGGTCTGCTTGCCCTGGTCACGGCCGGCGGCAATGATCTTGGTCACGGCATCGGTCATGGCCGGCAGGGTCATGGCCTTGTCCATCTGCTTGTCGGTATCGACTTCGCTGCCGAGGTTCCAGTAATAGGTCTTGTCGGCCTTGATGGAGATGGTGAGGATCTGGACGTTGTTGTCCTGCGGCAAGGCTTCGCTGGAAACCTTGGGCAGGTCTACCTTCACGCCCTGGTTGAGCATGGGCGCCGTCACCATGAAGATGACCAGCAGCACCAGCATCACATCGATGTAGGGCACCACGTTCATCTCGGCGACGGGCTTGCGTTTGTGGCGAACTCGGGCCATGGGCTTCTACCTGATTACTCTTCGCTGGTGTGCACTTTACGGTGCAGGATCGCCTGGAACTCGTCGGCGAAGGTGTAGTAACGGCCGATCAGCACTTCGCTGCGCGCGGCAAAACGGTTGTAGGCAATGACCGCCGGAATTGCCGCGAACAGGCCGATGGCCGTAGCCACCAGGGCTTCGGCGATACCCGGGGCAACGGTGGCCAGGGTCGCTTGCTGGGCGCTGGCCAGGCCGCGGAAGGAGTTCATGATGCCCCATACGGTACCGAACAGGCCGATGTACGGGCTGGTGGAACCGACGGTGGCCAGGAACGGCAGGCTCTGCTCGAGCTTTTCTTCTTCGCGCGAGATGGCCACGCGCATGGCACGGCCCACGCCTTCCATGACAGCATCCGGGTCTACACCCGGCTGCTGGCGCAGGCGCGAGAACTCTTTGAAGCCGGCACGGAATACTTGCTCCACGCCGGAATCCGGGTCTGGGTTGCTGCCTGCCTGACGGTACAGCTTGGACAGGTCGATGCCCGACCAGAAGCGCTCTTCGAAGGCATCCAGCGCACGACGACCGGCGCGCAGCATGGCGCTGCGCTGGAAGATCATGATCCATGAGGTGACCGAGGCGGCCACCAGGGTCAGCATTACCAGCTGAACCACCACGCTGGCATTGCTGACCAGACTCCACATGGAGGTATGGTCGACGACGTTAGCTTCCACGCTTATTCTCCTGCGTTCGATTGATTACCCGAGCCGTCCGCCGCAAAAGCGTCGCGCAGCTGGGGGGGTATGGCTCGGGGTTTGAAAGTGTCAGCACGCACTGCGGCCACCAGGAACTGCCCCTCGCAGAGCAGCGTTTCATCGTTTTCGCGCCAAACCTGCTGGACGAAACGCAGGCTGGCGCGATTGAGTTCAAGTACTTGCGCGGTGACCCGCAGTTGGTCGTCCAGCCGCGCCGGCGCGTGGTAGCGCGCTTCGCTGGAATGGACCACGAACAGCAGATTGTCTTCGGCCAGTTGCGACTGGGAGAACCCCAGGTGCCGCAGGCGTTCGGTGCGCGCGCGCTCCATGAATTTCAGGTAGTTGACGTAATACACCACGCCACCGGCATCGGTATCCTCGTAATAGACGCGACAACGGTGTACGAACGGTTCCAGGCCATTTTGCGCGCGCATACTCTAGTGCTTACTCCTCGGCTTGCCAATCCGCTGTGGCAACTGTTTTTTCGTCATTAATGTCTTATTGCCAGCAACCATTCGGCGTGCCTGCGGTAGGACCACGAAAAGTCGGTTTCGATCTGTCATTCATCGCCCGGCTCCGAATAATTTGCGCCCTCCCCCAGGCGCCCTGGAATATTCAGGCCGAAGTGCAGGTAGGCATGCCGTGTGACGACGCGGCCACGCGGCGTGCGCATGATGTAACCCTGCTGAATCAGGTAGGGCTCGAGTACGTCTTCGATGGTATGGCGCTCTTCGCTGATGGCCGCCGCCAGGTTGTCGACGCCCACCGGGCCACCATCGAACTTCTCGATCATGGTCAGCAACAGGCGACGGTCGGAATGATCAAAACCGCGCTCGTCGACGTCCAGCAGGTTCAACGCCATGTCAGCCACGGCCTTGGTGATCTGGCCCTTGCCGCGCACCTCGGCGTAGTCACGCACGCGGCGCAGCAGGCGGTTGGCGATTCGTGGCGTGCCACGGGCACGGCGGGCAATTTCGTAGGCACCCAGGTCCTCGATGGCCAGGCCAAGAATATTGGCCGAGCGGCTGACGATGGTGGCCAGGTCCTTGTCGCTATAGAACTCCAGGCGCTGGACGATGCCGAAGCGGTCACGTAGCGGGTTGGTGAGCATCCCGGCACGGGTAGTTGCACCGACGAGGGTGAACGGCGGCAGGTCGAGCTTGATCGAACGGGCCGCTGGCCCTTCGCCGATCATGATGTCGAGCTGGAAGTCTTCCATGGCCGGGTACAGCACCTCTTCGACAACCGGCGACAACCGGTGGATCTCGTCGATGAACAGCACGTCGTGCGGTTCGAGGTTGGTCAGCATGGCCGCCAGATCGCCCGGGCGCTCCAGAATCGGCCCAGAGGTGCTCTTCACCGAAACGCCCATTTCATGGGCGATGATGTTGGCCAGGGTGGTCTTGCCCAAGCCTGGGGGGCCGAAGATCAGCGTGTGGTCGAGCGACTCGCTGCGCCCGCGAGCAGCCTGGATGAACAACGACATCTGCTCGCGCACCACCGGCTGACCGATGTACTCGCTCAGGATCAGCGGCCGGATCGCACGGTCCTGGACTTCTTCACGGTCGCGGCCACTGGCGGCGATCAGGCGGTCGGCTTCGATCACTTGGCAATCATCCCTTTCAGGCTGCGGCGGATCAGTTCTTCACTGCTCAAGCCGGCCTTGTCCTTGATCGCGGCAATCGCCTTGCTGGCTTCCTGCGGCTTGTAGCCCAGCGAGACCAGGGCACTGATTGCATCGGCCTCGGCGCTTGATGCGCTGGCGGCCGGCAACGGCCCATCCGACACCAGGGTAAACATGGCCGGCGAGGTTTCCCAGGCCTTGAAGCGGTCCTTGAGTTCGACCAGCAGGCGTTCGGCGGTTTTCTTGCCGACCCCCGGCACGCGTACCAGGGCCGAAGTATCCTGGGCCTGCACGCAACGTACCAGCTCGTCGACCTCCAGCCCGGACATCAACGCCAGGGCCAGCTTGGGCCCTACGCCGTTCAGGCGGATCAACTCGCGGAACAGCTCGCGCTCGCGCTTTTCGGCAAAACCATAGAGCAGGTGGGCGTCTTCGCGCACCACCAGATGGGTATGCACAGTGACGGTTTCGCCCACTTTGGGCAGACGGTACAGCGTGGTCATGGGCACTTCGAGCTCGTAGCCCACGCCATTGACGTCGATAATCAGGTGCGGCGGCTGTTTTTCCGCCAGGGTGCCGCGCAAACGTCCAATCACGTTCCGATCCTTCCTCTCGGGGAGCCGGTCAACGACCGCTCAACCCTATCAGCAAATGCGGCGGGTGAATGCTTCACCCGGACAAATTTTGTATCTGCGCATGAAGCGCTCAAAGACGCAAGCGCCCGCCACGTCGGCGTGCGGTGGCCAGGCCATGGGGCACCAGGCTGGAACGGGTATGGGCATGGCACAGGGCAATGGCCAGCGCATCGGAGGCATCGATCTGCGGCTTTTGCGTCAGTTTCAGCAGGTGCATGACCATCATCATCACCTGTTCCTTATTGGCCCCACCGGTGCCGGCCACGGCTTGCTTGACCTGAGTGGCGCTGTATTCAGCGATTTCCAGGCCGGCTTCGGCAGCGGCAACGATAGCAGCGCCGCGCGCCTGGCCGAGCTTCAGCGCCGAGTCGGCGTTGCGGGCCATGAACACCCGCTCGATGCCCATGGTTACCGGGCCGTGCTGGGTGATGATTTCACTGACACCACGAAAAACGATCTGCAGCCGCTCGTGCAGCTCGCCGCTGCCGGTGCGGATACAACCCGACGCCACGTAATCGCAACCACGGGCGGTCTGGCGGACGACGCCGTAGCCGGTGATTCGCGAGCCGGGGTCGATACCTAGAATCAGAGTCATAGTGCCTGTCGTAAAAAACTAACGTTGCAAGACCATAGGGGCCGCTGCGCGGCCCATCGCCGGCAAGCCAGCTCCCACAGGTACTGCACAGGCTTCAAGGATTGCGCGGTACCTGTGGGAGCTGGCTTGCCGGCGATGGGCTGCACAGCAGCCCCAATAGCAGCCTTGACTCGGCGAGTCTGCAGACCTTAGCCGAGGTTTTCCATGATCTCGTCGGAAATCTGGGCGTTGGAGTAGACGTTCTGCACGTCATCCAGGTCTTCGAGCATGTCGATCAGCTTGAGCACCTTCTCGGCACCCTCGTGGTCAAGTTCGGCACTGGTGGTCGGCTGCATCACGATTTCCGCGTCAGCGGCCTTGAAGCCGGCCTCTTCGAGGGCGGTACGCACGGCATAGAAACTGTTGAACGAGGTGAATACCTCGAACGAACCGTCCTCGTTGGCTACCACGTCGTCGGCATCGGCCTCCATCGCCGCTTCCATCAACGCGTCTTCGTCCACGCCCGGCGCAAAGCTGAGCTGCCCCTTGCGCTCGAACAGGTAGGCCACCGAGCCATCGGTACCGAGGTTGCCGCCACACTTGGTAAAGGCATGGCGCACGGCGGCGGCGGTACGGTTGCGGTTGTCGGTCATGGCTTCGACCATGATCGCCACGCCACCCGGGCCGTAACCTTCGTAGCTGAGCTCTTCGACGTTGTCGCTTTCGTTGGTGCCCGCACCACGGGCCACGGCGCGGTCGATGATGTCGCGGCTCATGTTGGCGCCCAGGGCCTTGTCCAGCGCCAGGCGCAGGCGCGGGTTGGATGCCGGATCAGGGCCGCCCTGCTTGGCAGCAACCGTCAGTTCGCGGATCCACTTGGTGAAGACCTTGCCTCTCTTGGCATCCTGGCGCTCTTTGCGGTGCTTGATGTTCGCCCACTTGGAATGACCAGCCATAACGACTCCGTTTTCCTTGAATCACAAACAGCCCCGCCCCATGACGGGGCGGGACGGGAAAATGCCTGCGCCGAAACGCAAAGGCGCATCCATGTGGATGCGCCCGGGACTGCTTATTCGACCTTGGTCTGTTCACGCAGTCGGATGTGCAGCTCGCGCAGGGCCTTGGCGTCGACCAGGCCAGGGGCCTGGGTCATGACACACGCGGCGCTCTGGGTTTTCGGGAAGGCAATCACTTCACGAATCGACTGGGCGCCAGTCATCAGCATGACCAAGCGGTCCAGGCCGAAGGCCAGGCCACCGTGAGGCGGTGCACCGAACTTCAGGGCGTCGAGCAGGAAGCCGAATTTCTCTTCCTGTTCTTCGGCTTCGATACCCAGCAGGCGGAACACGGCCTGCTGCATCTCTTTGCGATGGATACGGATCGAACCGCCACCCAGCTCGGTACCGTTCAGCACCATGTCGTAGGCACGCGACAGCGCGGTAGCCGGGTTGGCCTCGAGCTCTTGCGGGGTGCACTTCGGCGCGGTGAACGGGTGGTGCAGCGCGGTGAAGCTGCCGTCTTCGTTCTCTTCGAACATCGGGAAGTCGACGACCCACATCGGTGCCCACTCGCATGTCAGCAGCTCGAAGTCGTGGCCCAGGCGGATACGCAGCGCGCCCAGCGCTTCGCTGACCACCTTGAACTTGTCGGCACCGAAGAACACGATGTCGCCGTCTACGGCGCCAACGCGATCGAGGATGGTGTTGAGGTTGGCCTCGGGGATGTTCTTGACGATCGGCGACTGCAGGCCTTCGACACCCTTGGCGCGCTCGTTGACCTTGATGTAGGCCAGGCCCTTGGCACCGTAGATGCCGACGAACTTGGTGTACTCGTCGATCTTGCTGCGCGGCATGCTGGCGCCGCCTGGCAGGCGCAGGGCGGTTACACGGCACTTCGGATCGTTGGCCGGGCCGGCGAACACCTTGAAGTCGACATCCTTGAGCTGGTCGGCAACGTCAACCAGTTCCAGCGGGTTACGCAGGTCTGGCTTGTCGGAACCGTAGCGGCGCATGGCTTCTTCGAAGGTCATGTGCGGGAATTCGCCGAATTCCAGGTCGAGCACTTCCTTGAACAGCTTGCGGATCATGCTTTCGGTCAGGCCCATGATCTCGTTTTCATCGAGGAAGCTGGTCTCGATGTCGATCTGGGTGAATTCCGGCTGGCGGTCGGCACGCAGGTCTTCGTCACGGAAGCACTTGGCGATCTGGTAGTAACGGTCGAAGCCGGCCACCATCAGCAACTGCTTGAACAGCTGTGGCGACTGCGGCAGGGCGAAGAAGCTACCGGCGTGGGTACGGCTAGGCACCAGGTAGTCGCGCGCGCCTTCCGGGGTTGCACGGGTGAGGATTGGGGTTTCGACGTCGAGGAAGCCATTTTCGTCAAGGAAGCGACGGATGCTGCTGGTGATGCGCGAGCGCAGGCGCAGCTTGTCGGCCATTTCCGGGCGACGCAGGTCGATGAAGCGGTAGCGCAGGCGGGTTTCTTCGCCGACGTCGGAGTACTCGTTCAGCGGGAACGGTGGCGTTTCTGCTTCGTTGAGCACGGTCAGCTGGTAGCCGAGGATTTCGATGGCACCGGACGCCATGTTGGCATTCACTGCACCCTCAGGGCGCTTGCGAACCTTACCGGTCAGTTGCACGACGTATTCGCTGCGCACGCGGTCGGCAGCGGCGAAAGTTTCGGCGCGATCCGGGTCGAACACGACCTGGGCCATGCCTTCGCGGTCACGGATGTCGAGGAAGATCACCCCGCCGTGGTCGCGGCGCCGATGGACCCAGCCGCAAAGGGTGACTTCCTGGCCGTCCAGGCTCTCGTTCAGTTGGCCGCAATAATGGCTGCGCATCATGATGGTGGTTTCGCTTCTCGTGATTCGTGTATTCGGTGGAGGCCTTGGCCGCCCGGAGGGCTAATACTGCAAGACCCGGTCACAGCATTCAACTCAGTCGGCCTTGTCGCCGCCTGCCAGATTCTTTTTCGCCCCGGTCTTGAAGTCGGTTTCGTACCAACCATTACCGCTCAGGCGGAAGCCTGGGACCGACAGCAGCTTCTTCAGCGCTGGCGCCTGGCAGGCCGGGCAATCGGTCAGCGGCGCGGCGCTGATCTTCTGCAGCACTTCCATACGGTGCTCGCAGGATCCACATTGATAGTCATACAAGGGCATGGGTGTCTCTCGTCAACCAAAACGCTGGCTGCGGGGGCAGCAAAAAGCGGGATTATATATGGTTAGCAAGCACTGCGCAGCCCGCCAGGCGATCAGCGCGCACTTGGCGGGTTCTGCAGCCACGCCACGCAGATGACCCGGATCAGGCCGCTGAAGTTGCGCACGCCACCCTGGCGCAGGTGGATCTCGCGGTCAACGTAGGACAGCACCGCGCTGACCGAGCAACGGTTGGCGGCGGCAATGCGCTCGAGGATCTGCCAGTAGACGGCCTCCAGGCGCAGGCACGTGGAAAAGCCGTTGAGGCGCACGGAGCGCGACACCGGCTGGATCTGCAACATGTCGAAATCCGCCTTGAACGGATCGATGCACGGTTTCCCCGGCCAACGCCCCTGGCCATTTACACGCTTGCTCGCTTGCATCATGCGCCACACTTCCTCGTCACAGGTACCAGGTGGCCTATGAAGCGCTGATGGGCGCGGTTAAAGCAGCGGCAAAGTGTTCCTGCACAAACACTGATTGTCATGCACGACGCGGCCCCTGTGGGAGCGGGCGAGCCCGCGAACACCGGCGTAGCCGGTGCCAGCCACCGCGCTGGATTCTTCGCGGGCACGCCCGCTCCCACAGGGTCCGCATCGTGCTTATGAATCGAGTTCTCTGCGCGACAGCGCAGCCCGTAGGGCTGTGTTATCTCCCACAGGGTTATGTGACAGCCTGGGTAATTATTTGCCGTCGAGCAAAACCCGCAGCATCCACGCGGTCTTCTCGTGCACCTGCATGCGCTGGGTCAGCAGGTCGGCTGTCGGCTCGTCACTGACCTTGTCGACTACCGGGAAAATACTGCGCGCAGTGCGCACCACAGCCTCCTGCCCTTGCACCAACTGGCGGATCATCTCTTCCGCAGCGGGTACCCCTTCCTCCTCCTTGATGGACGAGTGCCGGGCATAGAATGCGTACGACCCCGGCGCCGGGAAACCCAGGGCCCGGATGCGCTCGGCGATGGAATCCACCGCCAGTGCCAATTCGTTGTACTGCTCTTCGAACATCAGGTGCAGGGTGCGGAACGACGGCCCTGTGACGTTCCAGTGAAAGTTATGGGTTTTCAGATACAGCACGTAGGTATCCGACAACAAGCGGGACAGCCCATCAACGATGGATTTGCGATCTTCTTCACTGATACCGATATCGATTGCCATGAAGTTCCCCTTTGCATAAGGCTTGAGACTCAAGCGGGCGACGACCACTGTAGCAATACTTGGCGCCTGTCGCATGTGACATGGCGCAACACATCGCCCGCCGGGCGGCCTGCGGTTTGAGTAGCCTGCGGCTTTACTGTTAAATAGGCAGCGTGCCACCCGTGCGGACTGTTATTGCCGGGTGCATAGGCTGGCCTGCCACGTGTTTGCGCTCTACACATCATGCGCACCGTGCTGCCCGCTCTTCCTGTGATCGGCCTTATCAACTGTGAGCCAACCCCATGTTCAAGATCGTCCATCTGGTGACGGGCGTGGCAGCTTTGCTGCTATCGCTCATACCCAGCCTGAAAACCGAAGCAACCCCCTTCCTCCTGCAACCCGACGCGGTCTACCTGGCACTGCTTGGCCTGCTCAACCTGGTCCTGGCGCCAGTCGTGCCCCTGTATTACCGAGGCGCGCGCCAGCAACTGCAGCACCTGGCCTGCGCCTTGCTGGTAGTTGCCGTGGTGCTACAGACCCTGACACTGCTGGCCCGCCCGGAAATGGGCAACCTGGCAGCACTGGTCTGCGCCACGCTGGCCGTCGCCCTGCACCTGGCCGTGGGCTTTGCGCGCAGCCCGCGCAAGCCACGCAACAGCCAGCACACCGCCCCAGATACCGGTAACCGCGATACCGGCACCGTGAAGTGGTTCAATACGTCCAAAGGCTTTGGCTTCATTTCCCGTGATTCGGGTGATGATATCTTCGTGCACTTTCGCGCCATTCGCGGGGAGGGTCACCGCATCCTCGTCGAAGGCCAGCGCGTGGAATTCTCGGTGATGCACCGCGACAAAGGCCTGCAGGCCGAGGATGTGGTGGCCGTGACCCGCCGCTGATACCGCCAGCCCCAGCACGAATGCCCCCACAGGCCTGACTACCGCCCTGTGGGGGCCCCTGCACCCGATCAGAACAGTGATCAGCGCATCAATAATGCGGCGGCGGCGCCTCGTCCCCTTCGCTACCGAATTGCCCCACCATCTCTTCATGACGCTTTATCAGCTCGGTCACCTGCAGCTGCAGGCGCTCGATCACCTTCGCCTGCTCTACCACCACATCATTCAATGCCTGGAGGGTGTCATCCTGGAACGCCTGGCGGGTTTCCAGTTCGATCATGCGCATTTCCAGTGACATGTCAGGCCTCCTGATAACCGGCCAGCCCCAGGTCGCGCACACGCTGGCGTACCGCCTGCAGTTCGGCATCGGTATAGGCCACTGGCGGGCACTTGCCCCAGACCGGGGCGGGCCAGGCAGCGTCGTCACGGCGGCGCACGATCACATGCATGTGCAACTGGCTTACCACATTGCCCAAGGTTGCCACGTTCATCTTGTCGGCGCCGTAGCTGGCCTTCAACGCTTCTGCCAACAGGGTGGTCTCCTGCCACAGTTGCTGCTGCTCGTGCACATCCAAATCGAACAACTCACTCACCTCAGCACGCTTGGGCACCAGGATGAACCACGGGTAATTGGCATCCTTGCTCAGCAGCAGCTGGCACAGCGCAAACTCACCCAGCACCAGGGAATCCTGCTGCAGACGCGAATCGAGGACGAACACGGCATATCTCCTTAAAACAAAACGACCCGCATGGCGCGGAAAACATGGGTGGCAAGAATACCCTGCACAATCCCGGTAACACAGCGCTACTTTTCGCACCAAAATGAGGCCATCTACCCACCCCTCCCGCACCTGCCACCCCACAAACGACTCTGGATGAACAAATGGCGGTAACACATTGACTTTTATGAGCGCGCTTTAAATTTTAATGATTCTCGAACTCAACAATAGCAAAACGGCGCTCGACCCCGTGTTTACGGCACTTTCCGACCCTCGGTAGGGGGTTTTGTGAAAATTTCATGAACTGTTGCGAATTTTGAGCACGCTTGTTGCATTCCTTTCACGCCAAGTCGGCACGGCATCTGCAATGGCAGGTGTACGCGACAAATAACAACAGCGGCATTGGTTACCAGGGAGTTTCTTCAGCTGGCGTCGGTAGTTACCGATTCATGGCGGCTAAAGAAGCAGCGCTGGGGTTATACGGCCCTAAATTGGGGCGTGATTTGCGACATGGAAATACCTGAGCGCGACATGGTGGAAAAGTTCCGTAAAGAGTCTCTATCGCCGTATCGCCAAGAACAGTCAGCGTGCTATACATTTTCGCCGACATAACAAGAAAGAGCTGCTCCATATAACTAAAACACTTGGACGCAGCGGTACTCTTCCTAAAAACCAAAGGAGCAAATCACGATGCGCGTGATGAAGTGGAGCATGATCGCCCTGGCCGTTACGGCAGGGACCTCGCAGTTGGCAATGGCCTCCGCACAAGATGAGTCCAAAGGTTTCATCGAAGACAGCAAGCTGAACGTCAAGACCCGCATGCTGTATTTCAGCCGTGACTTCCGCAACAACGCGCCTGGCAGCCAGAGCCGCGTGGAAGAAACCGGCCTTGGCTTCCTGGGCACCTTCGAATCCGGCTTCACCCAAGGCACCGTAGGCTTCGGCGTCGACGCCATCGGCATGCTCGGCCTGAAGCTGGACAGCGGCCGCGGCCGCGCCGGCACCGGCCTGTTCCCGACTGGCTCGGACGGTCGCTCGCAAGATGATTACTCGGAAGCGGGCGGCGCTGTGAAAATGCGCATCTCCAACACCGTACTGAAGTGGGGCGACCAGTTCACCGCACTGCCAGTATTCGCAACCGACGACAGCCGCTTGCTGCCAGAAGTTGCCGAAGGTGGCCTGATCACCAGCAACGAAATCGACGGCCTGACCCTGCACGCTGGTCACTTCACTGCGCTGAACGCCCAGGCCCAGACTTACCACGACAGCCTGCGGCTGACCGAGGCCAATGTCTTTGGTGGCACCTATGCCCTCTCCGACAACCTCAGCACCAGCGTTTACTACTCGCGTGTCGAAGACCACTTCCGCAAGTGGTACGGCAATATCAACTGGGCGCTGCCGATCAGCGACAAGCAAGGCCTGGTGTTCGACTTCAACATCTATGACACCAAGTCCATCGGCAACAACCTGACCGGTGCATTCGTCAGCAAGTCCGACGGCAGCAACGAACTGGACAACATCGCAGCCAGCCTGTCGGCCGCGTACAACGTCGGCGCCCACACCTTCACCCTGGCCTACCAGAAGGTCACCGGTGACGGCGACTACGCCTACGGTGTAGACGGTGGCGGCACGGTCTTCCTGGCCAACTCCGTGGCCCGTTCCGACTTCAACGCCGAAGACGAAAAATCCTGGCAGGCTCGCTACGACCTGAACTTCGCTGAATTCGGCGTACCCGGCCTGACCTTCATGACCCGCTATGTACGTGGTACCGGTGCAACCACCCGCACCACCGACAGCGGCAAGGAATGGGAACGCGACATCGACGTCAAGTACGTGATGCAGAGCGGCCCGGCCAAGGACCTGAGCTTCCGCGTCCGTCAAGCCACCTACCGTTCGGCCGATGGCGTTTACTACGGTTCGCCTTCGATCGACGAACTGCGCCTGATCGTGGAGTACCCGCTGAGCATCCTGTAAGCCTGGCTTGCAGTGCCCCGCACCTGAAAAGCCCGGCGACCTCGCCGGGCTTTTTCTTGGCTGACAAGCGTCACGCCCTGGGGCATCCTGTACGCCTTCGTTTCACCCCCGTACAATGCGGGGCTATTTCAACGTCTTAGGCAATCGACACGGCTAACCATGCGCACCAGTCAATATTTGCTCGCCACCCAGAAAGAAACCCCTGCCGATGCAGTGGTCATCAGCCATCAGCTCATGCTGCGTGCCGGCATGATCCGCAAACTGGCCTCCGGCCTGTACACCTGGCTGCCGATGGGCCTGCGGGTAATGCGCAAGGTCGAGGCCGTGGTACGTGAGGAAATGAACGCCGCCGGTGCCCTCGAAGTGCTGATGCCAAGCATCCAGCCCGCCGAGCTGTGGCAGGAGTCCGGCCGCTGGGAACAATACGGCCCGGAACTGCTGCGCCTCAAAGACCGCCATCAGCGTGACTTCTGTGTCGGCCCAACCCACGAAGAAGTGATCACCGACCTGGCCCGTAACGAGCTGTCCAGCTATAAACAGCTGCCGCTCAACATGTACCAGATCCAGACCAAATTCCGCGATGAAATCCGCCCGCGCTTCGGCCTCATGCGTGGCCGCGAGTTCATCATGAAAGACGCCTACTCGTTCCATGCCGACCAGGCTTCCTTGCAGGAAACCTATGACCGCATGCACCAGGCCTACAGCAACATATTCACGCGCCTGGGCCTGGACTTTCGCCCTGTGCAGGCCGACACCGGCTCGATCGGCGGCAGCTACTCGCATGAATTCCACGTACTGGCCGAGTCTGGCGAAGACGACGTGATCTTCAGCGACAGCTCCGACTACGCCGCCAACATCGAAAAGGCCGAGGCCATCCCACGGGAAACCGTGCGCCCTGCGCCTACTGAAGAGCTGCGCCTGGTCGATACGCCAAACGCCAAGACCATTGCCCAGCTGGTGGAAAACTTCGGCCTGCCGATCGAGAAAACCGTCAAGACCCTGATCGTGCGCGGCGCCGAAGAGGGCAAGCTGGTGGCCCTGATCGTTCGTGGCGACCACGAGCTGAACGAAATCAAGGCCACCAAGCTGGAGCAGGTTGCCGACCCGCTGGTAATGGCCACCGAAGCCGAACTGCGCGAGGCGATCGGTGCCGGCGCCGGCTCGCTGGGCCCACTGAACCTGCCGCTGGAATGCATCATCGACCGCTCGGTGGCGCTGATGAGCGACTTCGGTATTGGTGCCAACATCGATGACAAGCACTATTTCGGCGTGAACTGGGAGCGCGACCTGCCAGTGCCACAGGTAGCCGACCTGCGCAATGTGGTTGAAGGCGACCCGAGCCCGGACGGCCAAGGCACCCTGATCATCAAGCGTGGCATCGAAGTCGGGCATATCTTCCAGCTGGGCACCAAGTACAGCGAGGCGCTGAAGTGCCAGGTGCTGGGCGAGAACGGCAAGCCGGTCGTGCTGTCGATGGGTTGCTACGGCATCGGTGTATCGCGCGTGGTGGCAGCCGCCATCGAGCAGAGCTACGACGACAAAGGCATCATCTGGAACGACGCCCTGGCCCCGTTCCAGATCGCCCTGGTACCGCTGCGCTACGAAACCGAAGCGGTTCGCGAGGCAACCGACAAGCTGTACGCCGAACTGACCGCCGCCGGCTTTGAAGTACTGCTGGACGACCGTGACAAGAAGACCAGCCCCGGCATCAAGTTCGCCGACATGGAGCTGATCGGCATCCCGCACCGCATCGTGGTCAGCGATCGCGGCCTGGCCGAAGGCAACCTGGAGTACAAGCACCGCACCGAGCAGGACGCCCAGCCGTTGCCGCTCAATGAAGTGCTGACCTTCCTGCAGGCCCGCGTTCGCCGCTGATAACCAATGCACGAGTAATCATGTTCAAGCGAAGTACCTTTACCCGGGGGGGCGCTGCACTGTGCGGCGCCCTGCTCGTCAGCGGCTGCGCCAACCAGATGTCCCAGCGCAGCGACCATGAGGAGCGCGTGGAGCGCAAGCTGCTCGCCCACACCCTGCAGATCGATGTCGGCGAGCCGAAGGTGATGGAACTGCCGCAACGGCGTGTGCGCGTGCATGAGCAAAAGCGTTTCGAAGTGACCGAGTTCGAAGTCACCCGCCGCTATGATCGCTACACGCCTTACCAGCCCTGGCGGGAGATCTACGAGATCCCGCTGGGTGCGGTGGCCGTTGTGGCGGGGGTTGGCGCCAACGTGGTCAATGTCTTCGCTTTGGGCAACCTGCCGCAAAGCATGACCCACGACTGGCTCAGCTATGGAGTGGACGGCCTCAACCCGTTCATGAACGTAGCGTCCAATGGCCGCGCCCAGCAGAACCTCGCCGGGATCAGCGAAGTGCAGAAAAGCCAGCGTGAAGAATCCACCAGCATGCCGTGGAGCGAACGCTTGGTCGAGGTCAAGGCTGGCAAAATGACTCACGAGCTGACCACCGACCGTAGCGGCGTACTGCGCCTGAACCTGCTGGACAGCCCGTTTTCGGAGCAGAACCTCAACCACGTCGGCACCCTGCACCTGCAAGTGCTCGACGAGGACAACGGGGTCCGTGGCGACGCCAGCCTGCTGGTCAGCGCCACCCTGCGCAACAAGCTCCATGAGGCCCATGAGCTGATCTTCGATGACCTCGAAGATGACGATGTCAGCCAGTGGGTACACCGGGTCAAGCGCCTGTCCGAGCTGGGCCTTGAAGAAGAAGCCAGCGAAATGGAACAGAGCCTGATCGAGCTGACCCGCAACGACCCGGAGCTGCAGCAGGAGTTTCTGCAGTCGCTGACCAAGGCTACCGGGCGATTGGTGGCTGACCCGGGGGCGCAATAACCCGGCCTCTAGCGCGATTACCCTGTAGGAGCGGCCTTGCGTCGCGATGGGCTGCGCAGCAGCCCCAGGCATTCGGCATTGCTGCTTGAATTGCCGGGGCTGCTGCGCCGACCACCGCGGCGCAAGGCCGCTTCTTTATATAGGCGCAAACAGCTCCAGCTGTTCATGCGCCCCGCGCAGATCGCGCAACCTTACCCCTACCCCCAACAAACGCACCGGCTTGCCACCGCGGGCGAACGCCTGCCCCAGCAATTGCCGGTAACTTTCCAGGTCCCTGCCCGCCCCGGCCTGTTCCAGCGTGGTTTGGCTGAAGTCATGGAACTTGACCTTGACGAAGGGTTTCTCTGGCCGGTAACTGCTGTCCATGCGGGCGATGCGTTCGTTCAGGCTTTCCAGCAGCTCCGGCAAACGCGCCAGGCAACTGGCCAAGTCCGGCAGGTCGGTGTCGTAGGTATTTTCCACGCTGACCGACTGGCGCCGGCTATCGTTGTGCACCGCACGCTCGTCAATACCTCGCGCCAGCCCCCACAACCGCTCACCGAAACTGCCGAACTCGCGCACCAGCGCCAGGCGCGACCAGTCACGCAGTTGCAGGCAGGTTTCGATACCCAGGCGCGTCAGTTTGTCTGCCGTGACTTTGCCCACGCCGTGCAGCCTGGCCACTGGCAAGGCCGCAACGAATGCCTCGACCTCATCGGGGGTAATCACGAACAGCCCGTTGGGCTTGCGCCAGTCGCTGGCGATCTTGGCCAGGAACTTGTTTGGCGCCACCCCCGCCGACACGGTGATATGCAGGGTACGCGCGACTCGCCGGCGAATATCCTCGGCAATACGGGTAGCGCTGCCCGAATACCATTGGCTGTCGCTGACATCCAGGTAGGCCTCGTCCAACGACAAGGGCTCGATCAGCTCGGTGTAGTCACGAAAGATGGCATGAATTTCCCGCGAGGCTTCGCGATAGGCCTCGAAACGCGGCTTGACGATCAACAAGTCCGGGCACAGTTTCAGCGCGTGGCGCGATGCCATGGCCGAGCGCACACCGTAGGCACGCGCTTCATAATTACAGGTGGCGATCACGCCACGGCGCTCTGCCGAGCCGCCCACTGCCATGGGCCGCCCGGCCAGGCGCGGGTCGTCACGCATCTCGATCGCGGCATAGAAGCAATCGCAGTCAACGTGGATGATCTTGCGCAAAGACATGGATGACCGTCAGCACTGTAAATTCATACAGATAGTATCGCATGGGGCCGCCCGTTCAACAGCTGACCCGCATGCCCACGCGATAATCGGCCTGAAAGGCCCGCCGCGCCTGAGCCGCATGCAGGTGTGATGCGCTAAGGGTTTGAACAAAAAAGGTTTTTTCAAAACAATTGCTTGACACCAGCGCGCAAATCCGTAAAATTCGATCTCACAGGCGCGGGATGGAGCAGCCTGGTAGCTCGTCGGGCTCATAACCCGAAGGTCGTCGGTTCAAATCCGGCTCCCGCAACCAGTTTCGAGAAAAGGCCACTGTTCACGCAGTGGCCTTTTTCTTTGCCCATGAAAAAGCGATTTTTCAAAAAGTCTCGGTAAATCAAAAAGTAGCGCTTGACACACACGCTGCAAACTGTAGAATTCGCCCCACTGACGCGGGATGGAGCAGCCTGGTAGCTCGTCGGGCTCATAACCCGAAGGTCGTCGGTTCAAATCCGGCTCCCGCAACCAGATTCAAGATAAGGCCACTGTTAACACAGTGGCCTTTTTCTTTGCGCTTGAAAAAGGTCTGGAGCCGGAGCGTGAAAACACTTGACACCAGACCGGCAAACTGTAGAATGCGCACCTCTGACGCGGGATGGAGCAGCCTGGTAGCTCGTCGGGCTCATAACCCGAAGGTCGTCGGTTCAAATCCGGCTCCCGCAACCATATTCGTCAGAACAAACCCCGCCTGTGTAACAGCAGCGCGGGGTTTGTTGCGTTTGTCTCCTGCCACTCGTATGACCGGGTCTACCGACCCAACCTGCGGTGTTGAGGGCTCATCCTCAGGATGAACTATCTTTAACGCTGCCGGACGACTGCAAGTCATGTTGTCCGGAGTAATATCCGGATACGTTTTCCAAAGGGACTTTCACTTGGCCGCACCTCTCCTCCACCTCGCGCTGCTAGCCCGGGGCAATTCATGACTACGCACAACCCCGAACCCCAGGTACCGCTCGCCACGGTGCTGCCAGGTGCGGTACAGCGCCTGCCGTTGCTCGAACGCCTGAGCCGCTACCGCCAGCCCATCGGCCTTGCGGTGACCCTGCTGCTGTTCACCATGGCCCTGATCGCTTGCCGCCACTTGCTCAGCGAGCTGGACATCTACGCCTTGCACGACGCCATGCTCAGTGTGCCGGCGCAGTCGTTGCTGGGCGCTTTTGTCGCGACGGTGGTCGGCTTCGTGATCCTGCTGGGCTATGAGTGGTCGGCCAGCCGCTATGCCGGGGTGAAGCTGCCGGCACCTACCCTGGTGCTGGGTGGTTTCAGTGCGTTCGCCATCGGCAACGCCATCGGCCTGTCGATGCTCTCGGGCGGCTCGGTGCGCTACCGCTTGTACGCCCGCCATGGGCTGGGCGCTGGCGAGGTCGCACGCATGACCGTTTTTGCCAGCCTGTCGCTGGGCTGCGCGCTTCCGCCCCTGGCCGCCCTGGCGACCTTGAGCGATCTGCGGGCTGCATCCAGCGCACTTGGCCTGGCCCAGGGCCTGCTGGCAGGCATCGCCAGTGCGGTGCTGGTCGCCTCTGCCCTGCTGGTCATCGGCTTGTACCGTCGGCGCCTTGCCGAACAGCCACTGGCCAATAACCTGCTGGTGCAACTGGGGCGCCGCACCTTGCGCCTGCCGGATGCCCGCCTGACTGCCCTGCAACTGCTGATCACTGCACTGGATGTGGCAGGGGGCGCCNNCGGGGGGGGCCCCCTGCCGCTACCGTGCTGTACCTGCTGCTGCCCGAAGCGCCCCCGTTCGGCGCGTTCGTGCTGGTGTATCTGCTGGCCTTGGCGGCAGGTGTGCTCAGCCATGTACCGGGCGGGGTCGGGGTGTTCGAGGCGATTCTGCTGGCGGCCTTTGCCAACCAGCTGGGTGCGGCGCCGCTGGCTGCCGCATTGCTGCTGTACCGGTTGATCTACGTAGTGGTGCCGCTGCTGCTGGCCTGCGTGTTGCTGTTGGCGAACGAAGCCCGGCGCCTGCTGTTCGCCCAGCAGGCCATGAAGGCCGCCTCGGGCCTGGCTGCGCCTATCCTGTCGATCCTGGTGTTCCTGTCCGGTGTGGTGTTGCTGTTCTCCGGCGCCACCCCGGAAATCGACACGCGCCTGGAGCACATGGGCTTTCTGGTGCCACACCGGCTGATCGATGCATCGCACTTCGGCGCCAGCCTGATCGGCGTGCTGTGCCTGCTGCTGGCCCAAGGCCTGCGTCGGCGCCTGTCGGCCGCCTGGATGCTGACAATCGTATTGTTGCTGGTCGGTGCCCTGCTGTCGTTGCTCAAAGGCTTCGACTGGGAAGAGGCCAGCCTGCTGACCTTTACTGCCACCTTGCTCGCCGTGTTCCGGCGCTCGTTCTACCGCCCCAGCCGGTTGATGGAGCTGCCGTTCTCGCCGGTATTTCTGGTCGCAAGTGCCTGTGTTGTCGGGGCCTCGGTGTGGCTGCTGCTGTTCGCCTACCAGGATGTGCCCTACAGCCATCAGCTGTGGTGGCAGTTTACCCTCGACGCCGACGCCCCCCGCGGCCTGCGCGCCGCCATGGGCAGCGCCTTGCTGTTGGCGGCCCTGGCACTGACCTGGCTGCTGCGCACCGCACCACCGGTGATCCACCTGCCTGACGAAGAAGAACTGCAGCGTGCCAACCGCATTCTGCTGGCTTCCGACCAGCCTGACGGCGGCCTGGCACTCACCGGCGACAAGGCCTTGCTGTTCCACCCACGGGACAATGCATTCCTCATGTACGCCCGGCGCGGCCGTAGCCTGGTGGCACTGTACGACCCGATCGGCCCGGCCCAGGAACGGGCCGAGATGATCTGGCAGTTCCGCGACCTGTGCGACCTGCACCATGCGCGGCCGGTGTTCTACCAGGTACGCGCGGAAAATCTGCCGTTTTACATGGACATTGGCCTGACCGCGCTGAAACTGGGTGAAGAGGCCCGGGTCGACTTGCGCCGCTTCGACCTCGAAGCCAAGGGCAAGGAAATGAAGGACCTGCGTTATACCTGGAACCGCGGCGGACGCGATGGCCTGAGCCTGGAAATCCACGAGCCTGGCCAAGCCCCACTGGCAGAACTGAAGGAAATCTCCGATGCCTGGCTCGGCGGCAAGAACGTACGCGAGAAAGGCTTCTCGCTGGGGCGCTTCAGCCCGGACTACTTGCAGCACTTCCGGATTGCCCTGATTCGCTTCCAGGGCCGCCCGGTGGCCTTTGCCAACCTGCTGGAAACCCACAGCCACGAACTGGCCAGCCTGGACCTGATGCGCGCCCACCCCGAGGCCCCCAAGCTGACCATGGAGTACATGATGATCGGCTTGATCTTTGTCTAGTCCTGAAATAGGT
>NZ_AEWE02000035.1:46320-51045 GCF_000190455.2 Pseudomonas sp. TJI-51 | reverse complement strand
CAGCGATGGGGCCGGTACAGCCACCCTGAACTTCAGCCAGCATTGGCCCGCAACCGAGCCACATCCCGAATCGGCGGCGCGCCGTACAGCCGGCTGTACTCGCGGCTGAACTGCGAGGGGCTTTCATAGCCCACCCGGTAGGCCGCCACCGCCGCCTCGAGCCCGTCGTTGAGCATCAACCGCCGTGCCTCCTGCAGGCGCAGTTGTTTCTGGTACTGCAACGGGCTCATCGAGGTCACCGCCTTGAAGCGGTGGTGCAAGGTCGAGGTGCTGAGGTTGACCTCACGGGCCAGGTCCTCGATACGCAGTGGCTGTTGGTAGTGGTTGTTGAGCCAGGCGATGGCCTGGCAAACCCGGTGGGTCTGGCTGTTCGCCAAGGCGATTTCGTACAGCCGATAACCCTGCGGCCCACGCAACAGGCGGTAGAGGATCTCACGGCGGACCAGTGGCGCCAGCATGGAGATGTCGCGTGGGCTATCCAGCAGGCGCAGCAACCGCAACAGGGCGTCGAGCAACGCCGCATCGGTTTTGTCCACGTACAGGCCACGGCCCGATGGCTTGTTGGGCACCAGCATCGGGCCGCTTTCGGCGATCAACTGGCTGATCTCGGCCGGGTCCAGGTCCATGCGCAAACCCAGGCTGGGGTGCTCGGGGCTGGCATCGAGCCGCACGCCGCTCAACGGCAGGGTGACCGAAACCACCATGTAGTGCAGTGGATCGTAGGCATACTGCTCGTCACCCAGAAACAGGCTTTTGCTGCCTTGCGCAAGGATGCACAAGGCCGGTTGCGCCAGGGTAGGGACCGAGCGCACATTCTCGGTGTAGCGCACCAGGTACAGATCCGCGATGGCCGACGCCGGGCCGTGGGGCTCGCCGGCATGGCGGGTAATCAGCTCGGCCAGCTCCAGGCGCTGCAGTTCCAGGGTCGGGTCGGTGGGCGTGGCGATGGTCATGATGCTTTCCTCTGCTGACGGTCGCAGCATAGGTTTGGGCAACGGCCGACGCTAGTCGAAAGCTGCACGTCGCTTGCCTGATCCTGCCGCGCCGCAGGATCAGGCAAGCGGCAAGCAGTAATGGCCTAACGGGTTGCGCGGGCGAACCCCTAACCTTGGCAGCCTGGCTTTTTCGTCCGCTTGCTTCAAGGAGATAGTGCAATGGCCCTAAAACAACCGGTCACCCATCTTGCGTTCATTCGTGCCAGCAGCGGGCGTTCTGCGGAGCTTGGCGCGCGCCTGCGTGACCTGCTTGAGCCGTCGCTGCGTGCGCCGGGTTGCCTGAGTTTCAGCGTACAGCGTTCGCAGGCCGACGCTGACCTGTGGCTGCTCAGCGGCAGTTGGCAGGACCAACAGGCCATGAGTGGCTATTTTGCGTCGCCCACGCTGGAGATGTTCGGTGAGCTGGTGCAGGCGCAGGTGGTCAGCAGCCTCGACTTGCATACATTCGACTGACGGCATGGCCCCTCCCACAGCGCGCGCGCTGGCTGGGGTTTGGGTTAACATGCCGGGCCATGATCAAGCAGGCAGAGAGCAACATGGCACGTAGGGAATTCCCGCAGTTCGAAGCGGTGTCGGCGATGGTGCCGGCCGAAGGTGGTGGCTATCACGCGGCCATCGCAGTCAAAGCCCTGGGTATGGGCGGCGCGCCGCGTTTTCACAAGGTGCTCGACGGCCAGGTGTTCAAGGGCGCCGTGGCCGCCGACGAAGCGGCCACGGCCGAACTGCAGCGCCTGCAAGGCGTTAGCGCTGAGGGTGAGCTGGTCTGGTGATCAGGCCGGCGGGCGGGCCATCTTGAACAGGTTGCCCAGCTCGAAATAGTCCGCCGGGCCACCACCGCGCAAGATAGGTTCTGCTGCCGCGGTATCGTAAATACCGTTCTTCAGCAGGTGGTCGGCAATGTGCACGGCCACCACTTCCCCAAGAATCAGCCAGCTGGGTACCAGCGCCTGGTCGGCCCGCTTGAGCTGGACGATCTGGCTGACCTTGCACTCGAACGCGACCGGGGTTTCGCCCACGCGCGGCACCTTGACCAGGCTTGACGGTGTGGCGGTGAGGCCGCTCAACTCGAATTCACTGACCTCGGCAGCCACCGGCGCACAGCTCTGGTTCATCTGCTCTGCCAGCGATCGCGTGGCCAGGTTCCAGACGAATTCACCGGTCTGCTCGATATTGTTCAGGCTGTCTTTGCGCCCGACACTGCAGAAACCGATGATTGGCGGGATGTAGTTGAAGGCATTGAAGAAGCTGTAGGGCGCCAGGTTCAAGCGTCCCTCGCGGTCTTGCGAAGAGACCCAGCCGATAGGACGTGGACCGACGATGGCGTTGAAGGGGTCGTGGGGCAGGCCGTGGCCTTTGGCGGGTTCGTAGTAATACATTGTGCTGGGCTTACTGGCCCTACCTCCTGGTAGACAAGAAGCCTAGTGTGCCAAGCCTTTGCTTGCCTGCAAATGATCAAGCCCGGCAAAAGCCGGGCTGGGCGCTCGCAGCAGGGATCAGCTGATGCGGTTGGCGTTGGTGCGGTCGAAGCCGTCTTCAGCAAAGCGTTGGCCGCCGGTGCGGTCGAAGCCGTCTTCAGCGAAGCGTTGGCCGCCAGTACGATCGAAGCCGTCTTCAGCGTAGCTGGCCGACTGGGTCTGGGCTGCGGCAAAGGTGTGGGCATTGGTCCGGTCGAAACCATCTTCGGCAAAGGCGCTAGTGGCGAAAACCGACAGGGCCAGGGTGAGGATCAGTTTGTTTTTCATGGTCATTGCTCCAGGGATTTGTGGGTTGTTTGTTTCCGTGACTTAAATATTACGCCCAATATGCTGATTAAAAAGCGCAAATATAAGCACTAAATAATCGACTTATTCGATATTTTAAGGTGCTGTAATCGTCGTATAGGCGTTTGCCTGGGCGGGTACGGGTTGGTGCATGCACCCTTCATCAGTCAGCCCGTGAAGGCTGAAGGGTGGCAATTAATAGGGGATTAAGAAGAACACCTGATGCAGATCACCGATGAACGTTTTTTCATCGCTTACCTACCTATTTTTCAGCCCACCAGCACCGTCGGCACCACGATGTCCGACTTCATGGACCCTACCCTGGGCATGGTCTATGCCACCGGTACGGCCCTGCTGATCGGGATCCTGCCGCTGACCTTGGGTACCGCTCTGGGCGACTTCCTGACCAAACCTCATGCGAAGGGCAAGCTGGACTTCGGCACGGTCGGTTCATCGGCCGTGCTGGGTGGCGTGCTGCTGGTACTGGTACTGGTGGCTAGCTGGTACCAGCGTCGTGAACCGCGTCAGGCGCTGGAAATGTCCTGAATGTTGATGCGGTAACGGGTCAATGCTTTCACGCTTGCCCAGCAAACGGCCTTTCACACCCATCCCATGAGCCGAATAGCTCAGCTAATCGGCTCATGGGGCATTAGGGGGCATAAAAAAAGGCGCCCTGCACGTTGGGCGCCCTTGCAGAACGGCCTTACCGGGTCACTCGGTGGTGATACGAGAGTGCTGTTTGGTGTCCTTCATCGTCGCGTACACCAGCAGCGAGCAGGCGATACAGGCGGTGACGTACCAATAGAAGCCGCTTTCCATGCCCGCGCTCTTGAACCACAGCGCCACGTACTCGGCGGTGCCGCCGAAGATCGAAACGGTCAGTGCGTAGGGCAGGCCCACGCCAAGGGCGCGGATTTCGGTCGGGAACAGTTCAGCTTTGACCACGGCGTTGATCGAGGTATAGCCACTGACGATGATCAGCGCTGCCATGATCAGGAAGAACGCCCCCCACCAGGTCTGGATAGTATGCAGGGTGCTGAGGATCGGCACGGTGAACAGGGTACCCAGTACACCGAAGGCGATCAGGATCGGGCGCCGGCCGATCTTGTCGGACAGACCGCCGATCACAGGCTGCAGGCACATGAACAGGAACAACGTGGCGGCCGAGATCGTGGTCGAGTCGCTGATGCTCATGCCCACGGTATTGACCAGGTACTTCTGCATGTAGGTGGTGTAGGTGTAGAAGGCCAGGGTACCGCCCATGGTCAGGCCAACCACGGTCATCAGTTCCTTGGGGTGGCGCAGCAGGGTGCGCATCAGGCTTTCCTTGGCTTTTTCCTTCTTGGTGAACGAGGCGGTTTCCTCCATGCCACGGCGCAGGTACAGCGCGACCACGGCGCACAGCGCACCGATCACGAAGGGTACGCGCCAGCCCCAGGCATACAGCTGCTCGGTGGTCAGGGTCTGTTGCAGGACGATCAGCACTGCCAGGGCGATGAGCTGGCCGGAGATGAGGGTCACGTACTGGAAGCTGGAGAAGAAGCCGCGGCGGTCCTTGCTGGCCATTTCGCTGAGGTAGGTTGCCGAGGTGCCGTATTCGCCACCCACCGACAGGCCCTGCATCAGGCGGGCGATGACCAGCAGGACCGGTGCGGCGAAGCCGATGGTTTCATAGCCAGGCGTCAGGGCAATGACCAGCGAGCCGGCGCACATCAGCAGTACCGAGGCCATCAGCGCGGCCTTGCGGCCTTTGCGGTCGGCGTAAAGGCCCATCAGCCAGCCGCCGATCGGGCGCATCAAAAAGCCAACGGCGAAAATCGCGGCGGTGTTGAGCAGTTGTGCAGTGGAGTCGCCGGCCGGGAAGAAGGCCTTGGCGAAATACAGCGAGAATGCGGCGTAGACGTACCAGTCGTACCATTCGACCATGTTGCCGATGGACCCGCTGAAGATCGACTTCAGGCGGCTGGCGG
>NZ_AEWE02000035.1:45759-46299 GCF_000190455.2 Pseudomonas sp. TJI-51 | reverse complement strand
GGCGCAGCGGCCGCCCCAGCGGGCAGGGAGGTGGCGTTATCCATCAGGGATACCTTCTCGTTGTTGTTGTGGAGCGCGCCTGGGCGCAGCTGACACGAGCATTTGCAGAAGGTGTGCCAAACCGGGGCGGGCCGACCCAAATCGGGGCAATAGGCCGCTTTGCGGCATTTCGCTGGCCGCGCGCCTGCGAGCCGGGCCCTGAAAGTGCTTTGCATGGGCGGAATTCTGCCTATCGCCAGCCAGTGATAGGCGGAATTCCGCTTATCACTGGCCGGTAAAATCGTCCCGCGACAACCCGTGCCGCTGCATCTTTTCGTTCAGCGTTCGCCGCGGCAGTTGCAACGCCTCCATCACCGCACTGATCGCGCCCCCATGCTGGCGCAACGCTGCACGCAGGCACTGGGCCTCGAACGCCTCCATCTGCTCGCTCAGCGATTGCCCGGCAGGGGCCACCTCGGTACCGGGTGAACCCAGGCCCAATGCATGCCGCTCTGCCGCATTGGCCAGCTCGCGCACGTTACCCGGCCAGTCATGCGCCAG
>NZ_AEWE02000035.1:2443-45732 GCF_000190455.2 Pseudomonas sp. TJI-51 | reverse complement strand
GGCGGCGCGGCGCGGCCAAGCCGGTCGGCAGCAGCGCGAGCGAAGTGGTCGAACAGCAGCGGAATGTCTTCGCGTCGTTCGCGCAAAGGCGCCAGGCGCAACTCGGCAACGTTCAGGCGGTAGGCAAGGTCTTCACGGAAGCGCCCGGCACGGGCCTCCTCCAGCAAGTCGGGCTTGGTTGCGGCGATGATGCGCAGGTCAACGTTGATACTCTGGTTCGCCCCCAGGCGCTCGAGCTTCTGCTCCTGGATCACCCGCAGCAGTTTGGCCTGCTGGGCCAGCGGCATGCTTTCGATTTCATCGAGAAACACCGTGCCGCCGTTGGCATATTCCAGCTTGCCGACGCGCTTGCCCTGGGCACCGGTGAAGGCGCCGCTCTCATGGCCGAACAGCTCGGCCTCGAACAATGCCTCAGGAATGGCCGCGCAATTGAGCGCCACGAATGGCTTGGCCGCGCGTGGCCCGAAATCGTGGAGGCAGCGGGCTACACGTTCTTTGCCGCTGCCTGTCTCACCGCGGATCAGCACATTGACCGGCAGGCTGGGGGGGNNGACCGGCGGGCTGGCCGGGTCCAGCCCCTGCCGCCGCAGCAGTTGCAGGCCCTGGGACATGCCCAGCAGCGTGCCTTCCAGGCGTGACTTGAGGTCGGCCTGCTCGTGCAGGCGGCGGTTCTCAAGCACCAACTGGCGTTTTTCCAGAGCCCGCCGCAGGCTGCCCAGCAGATGTTGCGGGGTGAAGGGTTTTTCCAGGAAGTCGTAGGCCCCGTTGCGCATGGCCTCCACGGCCATGGGGACATCGCCGTGGCCGGTCAGCAGGATCACAGGCAGGTCGGGGTCGTCCGCCTGCAGGCGTTCGAGCAGCTGCAGGCCACCCATGCCGGGCATGCGCACATCGCTGATGATCACACCCGGGAAATGCTTCGGCAACTGGCTCAGGCAGTCTTCGGCGCGGGCAAACAGCTGCACGTTGAAACCCGACAGGCTCAGCCATTGCTCGACCGCTGTGCGGATACTGGCTTCATCGTCGATGACGATCACTGAATTGAACATGCAGGCTCCAGATCTTGGGGCAGGGTAAGGCTCAGGCGCGCACCGCCAGACAGGTTCTCGGCCTGCAGCTGGCCGCCGACCTCATGGACGATACCGTAGGAGATCGCCAGGCCAAGGCCCAGCCCTTCGCCCACGGGCTTGGTGGTGAAGAAGGGGTCGAAGACCTTGGCCAGGTCGGCCTCGGCTATGCCGCCACCGGAGTCGAGCACACTCAGGCGCCACCGTGCGCCATCGGCTTCGATGCGGATCTCCAGGCGCTTGTAGCGTTTGTCGGCCATGGCGTCGAGGGCGTTGCGCAACAGGTTGATCAGCACCTGTTCCAGGCGGATGGCATCGCCCCGTACCCAGGCCGGGCGTGCGAGGTACAGCGCGACCTCGACCTCTTCGCTGCGGATACGCGTTTCCAGCAGGTGCAGTGCCTGATCGACCACGGTGGCCAGGTCCAGGCGCTCGCGCAAGCCCATCGGGCTGTTACGGGCGAAGGTCTTGAGGTGACTGGTGAGCGCGGCCATGCGCGTGAGCATCTGCTCCAGCGGCTCGAGTGCCTGCCGCGCTTCGGCAGGCCGGCCATTGTCGAGCAGCAGGCGCACGGTTTCCAGTTGCATGCGCTGGGTTGTCAGCGGTTGGTTGATTTCGTGGGCCATGGCCGCCGACATCTGGCCCAGCGCGGCCAGTTTGGCGGATTGCACCAGGCCCTCCTGGGCGGTACGCAGCTCGCGGGTACGTTCCTCGACCTGGCGCTTGAGCTCTTCCCGGCTGCGCTGGCGCAGCCGTGCCAGGCGCAGGCGCTGGCTGATGAACAACGCCGCGAACACCAGGCTCAACCATACGGCAGCAGCGCCGAGGGCGGCATTGCGGCCGTCTGCCGCCACCTGCGGCTTGCGCAGCAGGTGCAAGGTCCAGCCTTCGCCTGCCAGCGGCAGGCTTTCCCACAGGTACTCGGCGCTGCCGTCGGGGCCTTGCACGCGGCTGAGGGTGCTGTTGGCAGCGAAGCGCGTGAGCACCTGATGGTGCAGCGGCACCAGCGGCTGCTTGTCGTACTGGCGTGTTTCGGCGAGTTCGGCACGGTCGGCGCCGCTCAGTGGCTGCAGCTCGCGGTAGCGCCAGCCGTCCTGGTTGGCAATGAAGGTGATGCCGCGGGCATCGCTGACCAGCAGGATATCGCTGCCCTGGCGCCATTCGCGTTCCAGCTCCGGGAACTCCAGCTTGACCACCATGGCGCCGAGAAAACGGCCATGTTCGTCGTTGACTGCGCTGGCCAGAAAGTACCCCGGTACCCCGCTGGTCACGCCAACGGCATAGAAGCGGCCCGTACCCTGGCTGCGGGTTTGCTTGAAGTAGGGGCGAAAGCCGTAGTTGGAGCCGACGTAGGTGCTGGGTAGCCGCCAGTTGCTGGCTGCCACGGCCAGGCCGGTGTGGTCGAGCAGTTCGAGGGTCGAAGAGTTGGCCGCACCGTTGATACGTTCGAGCTTGCGGTTCAAGGCGCCTTGCACCGTCTCGCTGACCGGGCCGCGCAGGGCGTCGATCAGTTCCGGGTCCAGCGCCAGCACGGCTGGCAGGGCCCGGTAGCGGTCGATCAGCGTATGCAGGCTATTGGCGTACAAGCCCAGTTGCTGGTGGGCACGTTGTGCGTCGTTTTCCATGGCCTGGCGCTTGGCCTGGTGCATCGCCCAACCGGCACTGAGGGCAGTGCCTAGCAGGATCAGCAGGGTAATCAGCCCCAGCCGCAGGGCGCGAAAGGAAAAGGGCATGGCGCGGATCCGGGTCATTGGGGCATCGGGGCTGGCCCTTACCCGGGCTTGCCCGCCCCCACGTGTGAGTACCTGTGGGAGCGGGCAAGCCCGCGAAAGGGCCGGTACAGGCGACCGTTCAGTTACAGCAATTCAAAACTCTGCTGCTGCACCGCCTGGGAGTCGAGCCCGACCTGGACATTGAACTCCCCGGGCTCGGCAACCCGCTGCAACTGGCCATTGTAGAACTTCAGGTCTTCCTCGCTGATGCGGAAGCTCAAGGTGCGCGTCTCACCGGGCTTGAGCATCAGTTTCTGGAAGTTCTTCAGCTCTTTGACCGGGCGGCTCATCGATGCCGAGACATCCTGCAGGTACAACTGCACCACGGTCTCGCCTGCCAGCTTGCCGGTGTTCTTCACCGTGACCTTGGCTTGCAGCGTATCGCCGCGCTTGAGGTTGTTGGCCGACAGCGTCAGGCCCGACAGCTCGAAGCTGCTGTAGCTCAGGCCGTAGCCGAACGGGTACAGCGGGCCGTTGGGCTCTTCGAAGTACTGCGAGGTGTAGTTGCCGGGTTTGCCTGGCGTGAACGGCCGGCCGATACGGGTGTGGTTGTAGTACATCGGGATCTGCCCGACCGACCTCGGGAAGGTGATGGCCAGCTTGCCGGACGGGTTGTAGTCACCGAACAGCACGTCGGCAATGGCATTGCCGCCTTCGGTACCGGCGAACCAGGTTTCGAGAATGGCATCGGCCTGTTCACGTTCCCAACTGATCGACAGCGGGCGGCCGTTCATCAGCACCAGTACCAGTGGCTTGCCGGTCGCCTTCAAGGCCTTGATCAGTTCACGCTGGCTGGCAGGAATCTCCAGGGTGGTGCGGCTCGACGATTCGTGGGACATGCCGCGGGACTCGCCAACCACGGCCACTACCACATCGGCTTGTTGCGCTGCCTTGACCGCTTCATCGATGAGCACCGCAGGGGGGCGCGGGTCGTCGACGATTTCCGGGGCATCGAAGTTGAGGAAGTTCAGGTAGTCGAGGATGGCCTTGTCGCCGGTGATGTTGGAGCCTTTGGCGTAGACCAGTTTGGCCTTGCCTTCCACGGCGCGGCGCAGGCCTTCGCGCACGGTGACCGAATGCGCCGGTTTGCCGTCGGCGGCCCAGCTGCCCATCATGTCGATCGGGGCATCGGCCAGGGGCCCGACCAGCGCGAGGGTGCCGGTTTTTTTCAGTGGTAGGGTCTGGTTGTGGTTTTCCAGCAGCACCAGGCTACGACGCGCCACGTCACGGGCGGCTTCGCGGTGCAGGCGGTCGCTGCCGTAGTAGTCTTTCAGGTCGGTTTCGGCCTTGCCGATGCGCACGTACGGGTCCTTGAACAGGCCCATGTCGTATTTGGCCCCCAGCACTTCGCGCACGGCCTGGTCCAGTTCGTGCTGGCTCACCTCGCCAGACTTCAGCAGGCCTGGCAGTTCCTGGCCGTACAGGGTGTCGTTCATGCTCATGTCGATGCCGGCCTTGATAGCCAGCTTGGCGGCTTCGCGGCCGTCGCGGGCGACGCCATGGCGGATCAGCTCCTGGATGGCGCCATGGTCGCTGATGGTCACCCCCTTGAAGCCCCACTCCTTGCGCAGCAGGTCGTTCATCAGCCAGGTGTTGGAGGTGGCCGGCACACCGTTGATCGAGTTCAGCGCCACCATGACGCCCCCGGCACCGGCATCGAGTGCGGCGCGGTAGGGCGGCAGGTAATCGTTGTACATTTTCGGCAGGCTCATATCGACCGTGTTGTAGTCGCGCCCGCCCTCTACTGCACCGTACAAGGCAAAGTGCTTGACGATGGCCATGATGCTGTCGGGGTTGGCCGGGCTGCTGCCCTGGAACGAGCGCACCATGACCTGGCCGATCTTCGAGGTCAGGTAGGTATCCTCGCCGAAACCTTCACTGGTGCGGCCCCAGCGGGGGTCGCGGGCAATATCGACCATCGGGGCGAAGGTCATGTCCAGGGCGTCGGCCGAGGCTTCGATGGCGGCGGTGCGGCCCACTTTGGCCACCGCGTCCATGTCCCAGGTGGCGGCCATGCCCAGGCCGATCGGGAAGATCGTGCGCTCGCCGTGGACGGTATCGTAGGCGAAGAACATCGGGATCTTCAGGCGGCTGCGCATGGCCGCATCCTGCATCGGCCGGTTTTCCGGCGCGGTGCGGGAATTGAAGGTACCGCCAATGCGGCCAGCGGCGATTTCCTCGCGAATCTTGTCGCGCGGCATTTCCGGGCCGATGCTGATCAGGCGCAGTTGGCCGATTTTCTCGGCTTCGGTCATCTGGCTGACCAGATGGTCGATGAAGGCCTGCTTGTCTTGCAGGGGCGGGGCGGAGGTGGCGGCGAGGGCCGCCTGACTGGCAAGGCCCATGGCCAGGCCCAGCAAAGACAGTTTCATCATCAGTTCCGTTGTGGGGCCTCTGCCGTATCCAGGGTGGTACGCGCGCGGCCGAAGTTTTCAGGCGGCTATTGTTGTACGATTTGCAGGCAATGCTTCCAGCGGCCGATTATGCCTGAATATGTCACCCGCGGACGAAGCCCCGTATGCCGGGACAACAACTATAAGAAAGCGCAGAGACCGACGGCATGACCCCTTTTGACGAGTATGATCAGCGGCAGATTGCCGAAGCCATAGCCCGTGCCGAGCGGCACACCGACGCCGAACTGGTGACGGTACTGGCGCGGCGTGCCGACGACTATGCGTATTGGCCGCTGCTCTGGGCTGCCGTGCTGGCACTGGCCGTGCCGGGCCTGCTGCAGTGGCTGCTGGGCTGGCCGGGCGTGCGTGGCTTGTTGGTGGCCAACATGCTGCTGTTTGTCGGCTTGTGCCTGCTGCTGCGTAGCCCGCGCCTGGCCGGCTGGCTGATCCCCCGGGTGCTGCGCCGCTGGCGTGCTTCGCGCCTGGCGCACCAGCAATTTCGCGAGCTGAACCTGCAGCGTACGGCGGCTGGCACGGGGGTGCTGATTTTTGTCAGCGAGGCGGAGCGGCATGTGGAAATACTGGTTGACCGCGGCATCGAGCACTGCCTGGATGCCAGCGCTCGGGCGGCACTCGTCAGCCGGCTTGCCGAACAGGTGCGCCAGGGGCGGACCCTGCAGGGTTTTGTCGAATGCATCGAGGCCTGCGGCGAGTTACTGAGCGAGCAGGTGCCACCGACCCATGCGCGTAACGAACTGCCAAACCGCCTGGTGATTCTCGACTGAGGCAGCATGCAGGCGCGCACTTGGATAAGGGCAGGCAGTTAGGGGCTGCTGTGCAGCCCATCGCCAGCTCCTATTGAACAATCCATAACTTGTTGATTCAGCCGGGCCCATGTGAGAGCGGGCGCGCCCGCGAACACCGGCGTAGCCGGTGCCAGCCACCGCGTTGGGTTCTTCGCGGGCTCACCCGCTCCCACACAGGCCGCGTCGCGCTTGCGGCAGGTGTTTGCCACAAGCTATGCAGCGCCTGGCCTGGGCGTGACGCGGCCGTGGGTGGCCAAGGTATGCCTGGCCGCACGGCACACGGTAGAATGAGCGTTCCGCTACCCAAGGCCCCTTTGTCCATGCCCGCCAGTCATTCCGCTTCCGCCGCGCCGGACGCACTCGCCCAGTTCCTCGACCTGCTGAACGCTGCCCTGCAGGGCGGCACGTTAAGCAAGCTGGTGCTGGCACGCCATGTCGGTGCCGACCAGACCCTGCAACGAATCATCGCCAAGCCGCTGCAGGTCAAGGGCCAGCCCTGCCTGTCGCTGGTCTACCGTCACCAGGCCCGAGACATCACCCGCAACCTGGCCCTGGACGATGCCTTGACGCTGGTGGCCGAGTTGCTGCCGGGCAGCTTCCGTAACGCCCACCTCTTCGATGCCGACGGCGAAGTACAGCTGACCTTCAGCAAGAAGGGCAAGCCGATGCTTCAGCGCCATGGCGCACAGGCCCCGCGCGAGGCCGCGCCCGCCAGTGGCCATGACCGTGAGAAAAAACGCTACCTGGAGCTGTCGCGCCCATTCCTGCGCGATCTTGGCGTGACCGACGCGCAGGGGGCACTGATCCCGTCCATGTCGCGCAAGTGGAAGCAGATCAACAAGTTCATCGAGGTCTTCGACCACGCCCTGGCCAGCGCCCCGGTGCCGACACAGCAGGTACTGCGGGTGGCCGACTTTGGCTCGGGCAAGGGCTACCTGACCTTCGCCATGCATGATTACCTGCGCAATACGTTGGGCCGCGAAGCGCAGGTGACCGGGGTTGAACTGCGCCAGGACATGGTCGACCTGTGCAACGCCGCCGCGGTGCGGCTGCAGCATGCAGGCCTGGAGTTCCAGTGTGGTGACGTGCGCAGCGTGGTGCCCGACGCCATCGAGGTGATGATCGCCCTGCATGCCTGTGACATCGCCACCGACTATGCCATCCATACCGGTATCCGCAGCAATGCCGCGATCATCATGTGTTCGCCGTGCTGCCACAAGCAGATCCGCCCGCAACTGCACAGCCCGGGCCTGCTGCAGCCAATGCTGCAATACGGCCTGCACCTGGGCCAGCAGGCCGAAATGCTCACGGACAGCTTGCGGGCGCTGTACCTGGAGGCCTGTGGTTATGAGACCAAGGTATTCGAGTTCATCTCCCTGGAGCACACCAACAAGAACAAGATGATTCTTGCGGTGAAGCGGCGCCAGCCGGGCGACAACCGTGCGCTGCTGGAGAAAATCGCCCAGCTCAAGGCGTTCTATGGGGTGCAGGAGCATTGCCTGGAGACGCTGTTGCGGTGCGACGGGCTGCTCTGAGCGGGCGCGTATCCCTACCATCCCTACAGAATTCCTTTGCCCTTGATCGGTAATGCTTGTAGGGCATTTCCTAGCCGTGCCTTTCAAGGAGTTCTCTGATCAGCGTTTCAGTAGTGTGACGTGCTCAGTAGTCGGTTAGCCGGGTTGTCATTTGACAACCCATGAGCAGTAAGTCCACACTGGAGAAAAGCTGATGGCCCGCCCCAGTCATGCCAGGAAAGAGGTCGAACTGGCCTTGAGGCACGCGGAATCAAAGGGATGGAGAGTTGCGGTAGGCGGGGGACATTGTTGGGGAAAAATGTATTGCCCTTTCAACGATGCCGACTGTCGATGCGGGGAGTATTGCATTACCAGCATATGGAGCACGCCACGTAACGCCGGTAATTTAGCGCGACAGTTGAGGCGTGTGGTTGATCACTGTTCGGCTGACAGGCTGGCAATGTGTACCCAAGGAGGAGTAGCGATGGAGTATGAGTTCACTCTCAGGTATCAGCTGAGCGGGAACGAAGATATCGATGCGTTGCTGGAGCGCCTGGCTCAGTACGGATGTGATGATGCATTGGCTGGTGTAGGTCAACCTGGGCGTCTGGCATTGGCATTCACTCGCCAGGCGACATCTGCCAGGCAGGCCATCGAGAGCGCATTAAGTGATGTTGCCAGAGCGGTTCCAGGCGCTCGCCTGATCGAAGCGACCCCCGATCTGGTCGGGCTCAGCGATGTGGCGGAACTCATCGGTGTATCTCGGCAGAACATGCGCAAATTGATGCTCGCCCGTGCAGGTAGCTTCCCAGTACCCGTGCATGATGGCAGCACCGCTCTGTGGCACCTGGCCGATGTGTTGCCATGGCTGCAGGCGCGAGGGAGCTACCCGATCGGCAAGAGCACGTTGGAGCTTGCGCGCATGGCAATGGCCGTTAACGTGTCCAAAGCATACGAACGCGTGCTCGGCGAGCCAGACCTGGCCCCTTCAACAGGCGCCTGAGGCTGGCCTCAACCTCGGGTGGCCACGGCTTCGATAGACAGCGATGCCTGCCCCAGCGGATGGGTCGTGGCGTCGAAGAAGTGCAGTGACGTGCCCGGCATGGCGCCCAGGCGATCGACGAAATGCTGCTTCTGGTTGATCACCGACGCTTCACTCAACGGCCGAATGGCGATCGCCAGGTGCTTGGGCCCGGCCATTCGAATGGCGTCGAGCAGGTGCTGGTCAGTGCTGTCCAGGTGCTGCCCGAACAGGCACAGGCCACGGTGTTCCTGGGCCAGCTGCCCCAGGCACCAGCTCAGGTAGTCCGAGTGGCGGATGGCGCGCAGTTTCTCGTCGCTGCGGTCTTCATTGACGAACAGCGGCACCTCACCGGGAATGTTCACGGCAAAACCTTCCAGCAGCTCGGCGCTCTCGGCGCTGCGTTGACGGGTGGTGCCGTCGGGTTGCTTGAGCAGGTGCAAGCCCCCGTGCAGGTGCATCACCCGGGTACCCTCGCTGCTGCGCCGGCGCACATCGAAGTAACCCTGCTCGTCGAACAGGTCGGCGAAGCCCTGCGGGGCATGTTGCAGGGCCCAAGGTAGCAGCAGGTCGTAGTTGCTGGTGTAGACGCTGCGATAGCCACGCAAGGCCTGATTGAGCACGGCCAGGGTTGCCGGGGGCATCAGCCGCCAGGGCAGATGCACGGTGCGCACGGCGTGGATCAGCGCTTCCTTGATCGAGTAATAGCGGTTGAGCGGCGCAGTGGAGTTGATGGCGAGCGCAGCATTGGCGCGCACGGTGGTGTTGAGCGCGCTGAGCACCGGTTCGAACAGCTCCGTGCCCAAGGACTTGAACAGGGCCTGGTCGCTGATCGCCAGGCCTTTCTTGCGACCGGCGCGTTGCGCCTCCTCGAACAGCGAGAAATAGCCGAACGGCTTCCACACTGCGCGGCTGGCGCCGTTACCCAGCAGCAGGGCATCGCAGGGGTGGCGGGCGGCAAGTTCCGGCCAGGGCAGGAGTGGGGCGTCGAGTGCAGGCATGCTGGGTCCATTGGTGGTGCGGGCGCGGGGCGACTTTAGCATGTCAGGCGGGGGCAAGGGGCATCAACCCTGCCTGGCGGCCGGCACGCTGCGCTTGCGGTTACGCCATACCCGGTAGGCCCGGATGCCGGCGCGCACCGAACCGAACAGCAATTTGTCCTCCATCTCGCGCGCCATGCCCGAGCGCACCAGCATGCGCAGAAAGCTGCCGCGGGCACGGGCGATGGCGAAGAAAATGCCCTGCGCGGCCAGGGTGTCGCGCACTTCACGCAATGCGGCCATGCCGCTGACATCGATACTGGTCACGGCCTCGGCATCGAACAACACGGCCTTGGGCTGGGCCTCGCCTTGCACCGCCTCGAGAAGGCGCATCTTGAAGTAGTCGGCATTGAAGAACAGGATTGCGTCGTCAAAACGGTAGACCACCAGGCCGGGCACCGTCCGCGCATCCTTGAACTTGCGAATGTCGACCTGGCCTTCGGTGCCCGGCAGCCAGCCGAGCACGGCGTCGGTAGGCTGGTAGATGCTGTACAGCAGGCGCAGTATCGCCAAGGTCACGGCAAACACGATGCCGGGCAGCACGCCCAGCCCCAGCACCCCCACGGTGGTCAGCAGGCACAGCCAGAATTCGAAACGGCTCAGGCGCCGAATGTGGCCCAGTGACTTGATATCGATCAGCCCCCAGCCAGCCATCAGCAGCACCGCGCCCAGCGCCGCCTGAGGGATCCACGCCATGGGCGCGGTGAAAAACAAAAGGATCAAGGCGATCACCAGGGCGGCGACGATGCCGACCAGCTGGCTTTTGCCCCCGACCATGTCGTTGACGGCGGTGCGCGAATCGGCACCGCTGATGGCAAAACCCTGGGAAACCCCGGCGGCCAGATTGCTCACGCCCAACGCCACGAACTCGTGGTTGGCGTTGATGGCGTAGCCATGCCGGGCAGCGAAACTGCGCGCGGTGAGCATGGCGCTGCAGAAACTGACCGTGGCGATACCCAGGGCGTCGCGCAGCAGGCTTTTCATTTCTGCCAGGTTGCTGTGTGGCCAGGCCAGTTGCGGGATGCCGGCCGGCACCGGGCCGAGTATGGCGACGCCGAAGCGGTCGAGGCCGAACAGACCCGCCAGCAGCATGAACAGCGCCACCACCGTTAGCGCGGCCGGCAGGCGCGGGTAGCGGCGTGGCAGCCAGATCAGCAGGCCTAGGGCGGCCAGGCCGATGCACAACGTCAACCCGTGAATTTCGCCCAGGCGTTGGAGGAAGTTGATCAGGCTGAGGATGAAACCGTCGCCCTCGATGCTGAACCCCACCACCTTGGACAACTGCCCGGCGATCAGGCTCAGGCCGATACCGTTGAGGTAGCCGATCAGAATCGGGCGCGAGAAGAAGCTGGCGATGAACCCGGCCCGCGCCAGGCCAGCGGCAATCAGCATGACCCCGACCAGTACGGTGACGATGACCGACAGCTCGGCAGTGCGTTGCGGGTCGCCCAAGGCCAGCGGCGCCACGGCCCCGGCAATCATGGCGCAGGTAGCCGCGTCGGGGCCGACCATCAACTGGCGCGAGCTCCCGATCAGCGCGTAGACCATCATCGGCAGCACACAGGCGTACAGGCCGTACTGCGGCGGCAAGCCCACGATCTGGGCGTAGGCGATGGCAGTCGGGATCTGGATGGCTGCCACCGACAGCCCTGCCTGCAGGTCGGCGTGCAGCCATTCGCGGCGGTAGTGCAGCAGGTTGGCAAGGCCCGGTAGCCAGCGGGAGAGCAACATGCGTCGTCCTTTCGAAATGTTTCACGAAACCCTGGGCGCATTGAAACGGATCGACAGGCAATTGGCCATGCTGCTGATCATCGAAAGCAGCAGATCGAAGCGATTGGCAGAAACGAAAAAAGGAGCGAACGCTCCTTTTGACAGCGATGACGTTGCCGGAACGCCATGCGGGGGAATGTAATGTGGAGCGGGTAGAGGGAATCGAACCCTCAACTAAAGCTTGGGAAGCTTTCGTTTTACCACTAAACTATACCCGCCTTACGCCGCACTTTTTACCAGAACCCTGCGCGAAATAGAAGCCCACGTTATAAAAAAAGCGTGTCGGCGCCCCATGCCGGCGGGTATCCGCACCAAGGCGCCGAGTTGCTCAGATAGCCAGTGCATGCTGCCCCTGTTGCAGCGGCTGGTATCGTTGCCGGGCTTCACGCAGGGTTGGCTTGAGGAAGCCCAACATGGCATTGCGGGTGTCCTCGCAGGCGGCCTTGGTCTCCATGTCCAGAAAGTGTCCTGCACCGCGGATAACCCCAAACTGGCTGCGCCCCACGTGTTTGCCGAACTGCCGTGCATCTGCGGCCGTGGTGTACTCGTCGCGTTCACCATTGATGAACAACACCGGAATATCGATAGCGCGCGCGCCATCCAGTGCCCGTGCCAGGTCATGTTGCAGCACCTGGTTGATGTGGAAGTGCATCTGCGCGTATTCGTGGCTGTCCAGGCTGCTGACGTGCCGGTAGTTGAACCGCTTGAACAGCGACGGCAGGTACTTGCCGATGGTGTCGTTGATCAGGTTGCCGACTTGATAGCGGTCGCAGGCGGCCAGGTACTGGCAACCGCGCGCCAGGTAGTCGCGCATTGGTTCATTGATCACCGGCGAGAACGAACTCACCACGGCCTTCTTCACATACCGCGGCTGGTGCGCCAGTGCCAGTAGCGTGCTGGCACCGCCCCACGAGAACGACATCACGTGGTCGGCCTGGAAGTGATCGATCAGTTCAAGGAGGATATGCGCCTCGGTCTCCTTGCTGATCAGCCGTTCGTGGCGGTTGTGCGGTTTGGATTTGCCCGCGTAGGGCTGGTCGAACAGGACGACATTGAACTGCGGGTGCAGGTTGCGCACCGTCTGGGCGAACGAGGCTGTGGTGGCCAGCGAGCCGTTGATCAGGATGATCGTATTCTCAGCCGCATCCGCGCGATAGAACTCCGTGTAAACCCGATACTGACCTTGAATATCAAGTACAGCGATTTCTGGCCTCATGTCATCGACTCCTGGCGCAAAAAGGGTATTCGCGTCACCTGGTGGCTTGTCGCGGCAACGGGTCGTTCACTTTTGGCGGCGGCTTGGCCGAACACTCAAGCCACTGGCCCAAAGAGAGCGCATTCCCGAAACAGGACATCAGGGTGCACGTTCTTTATGACAGGTAGGCATTCGCCTGAAGAGTAACCGGGGCCCTGTGTCGATCCTTGGCACTTGCGTCGACGGTGTTGTTGTATGGCGGGCAATCTGCCGTGCCCCAAGGCATCTAGGCCCTGGGTGGCCGACAAAAAGTGTCTGGGTCTACGATCGTGACTTAGCGGTCACATGCAGACTGACGATTGGGATTCAAGCAGGGGGGCGGGGATCCTGCAAGTGCCGTTCGGGCTTAATTGTGACGTTTGGCGCTGAGCGGTCGTATGGCGAGCGCTCAGCGGTAGGTTGCGCGAGTTCGCGGGCGGGCTAGACGGTGCCTATTTCTTCCGGCGTGAGTTGCCGAAAGGCCCCGGGCGCCAACCCCGGGTCGAGCCGGATCGCCCCCATGCTCTCCCGGTGCAGCCCCACGACCTTGTTGTCGAAAAACCCGAACATGCGTTTGACCTGGTGATAGCGCCCTTCGACAATCGCCAGCCGCGCCTGGCGCGGCCCTAGAATGTCCAGCTGGGCGGGCTGGGTGGTGAGGTTCTCAAAGGCGAAGTAGAAGCCTTCACGGAACTTGGCCACATAGTGCTCGGCAATCTCGTCCTCGGTTTCCACCAGGTACTGCTTGGGCAGCTTGGTCGCTGGCTGGGTCAGGCGTCGTGACCATTGGCCATCGTTGGTCAGGATCATCAGGCCGGTGGTGTTGAAGTCCAGGCGCCCGGCGATGTGCAGGTCTGCACGCAGCGCCGCCGGCAACAGCTCGAGCACAGTGGGGTGCTGTGGGTCGTGGGTCGCGCTCACGCAGCCGGCCGGCTTGTGCAGCATCAGGTAGCGCGCCGGGCGGCCAGCCTGCAGCAACTGCTCGTCCAGTTGCACCCGGCTGAACTCCCGCACCTCGGCCAGCGGGTCGCTGATGACCTGGCCATCCAGGCGTACACGGCGCTGGGCCAGCATCAGCCGGGCTTGCTGGCGGTTGCAGTGGGGCAGGTTGGCAAGGAAACGATCGAGGCGCATGGCTTGGCGTCAGCTGGAAGGGCGTGATTGGAGTTGGTCTTCAACGGCGGCGCAGCGCGGGCACAGGCAGGCTTTGTCCCGCAGCGCGGCGGGCAGTGCCTGGAGCACGCTCGGGTCGATGGTGACACCGTAGCACCAGCAGGCCTGGGTGGCGCGGCGTGGGTCGGCCAGGCTGCAGTGGTTGAGCGCGCCGCAAGCGGGGCAGTGTTGCTGATCAGTCATGGGGTTTCGCTACAGACACGGTTGCGGCCAGCCTGTTTGGCACGATAAAGGGCACGGTCGGCGCGGGTCAGCAGGGTGTGCAGGGTATCCCCCGGTCGCAGGCTGCTCAGGCCGATGCTGGTGGTCAGGCGCAGTGGCTGGTCGTCGTAGCTGAAGGTCAGCTGTTCGGTGCGCTGGCGGATCTTTTCGGCCACCTCGATGGCGTGCCGACCCTCGGCTTCACGCAGCAGCACGATGAATTCCTCGCCACCCCAGCGGCACAGTATATCCGACTGGCGCAGGCTGCTTTGCAGCACATTGGCGAACTGGCGCAGCACTTCGTCGCCTGCCAGGTGGCCATGGGTATCGTTCAGCGCCTTGAAGTGGTCCAGGTCGAACAGCAACGCCACCAGTGGGCCACTGTCGCGCTGGGCTTCGCGCAGGGCCTGGGCAGCCAGCAGGTCGAAGCTGCGCCGGTTGAGCAGGCCGGTGAGGCTGTCGAGGGTCGCCAGGGCCTCTGTGCTGGCCTGATGGCGGCGGACCATGGCGTGTACCAGTGCCAGTACCACCAGGGTGATCATGGTGCAGATCGCCAGGTTCAGGTACAGCGAGTGACGAATGCGATCGAGCGCGCCGGTTTCCCGTTTGTCCACCAGCAGGTACCAGTCCAGCTCAGGCAACTGGCGCACGTTGAGGAAGTGGCTGTGCTGGTCGCTGTCACGGTACTCGTGGCTGCCTTCACTGGGTACAGGCCGTTCGGCCAGCAGGTCCTGCAGTTCGGGGTTGGCACTGAGCTGCTGGCCCACCTGTAGGCCATGCGGGCCGCCTGCCGAGCCGGTCAGCAGCACCTTGCCCTTGGCGTCGGTGAATAGCACCGCGCGCTGGTAGCGTTGTTGATAGCGGTCGATCAGCTTGACCACCGACGATACGCTCAGGCCGACACCGGCGGCGCCGATGAAGCGTTGCTGATAGTCATGCACCTGATAGTTGATGAATACGGTCAGGCTGTCATGGTTGGCCATGTCGAGGTCGACGTTGATCTCATAAGGCGCCTTGAGGTCACGCAGGCGGAAGTACCAGGCGTCGCGCCAGGCGCCAGGGTCGACATGCTTGAGCACCCCCTTGGCCTGGTAGTAGGTCAGGGTGCGGTCGGACACGAAAAATGAGGTGAAGGTGTCCTGCTTGCCCATGACCTCCCCCAGGTAGCGGGTCATGCGTGCGGTGTCCTGCTCGCCGGACAGCACCCAGTCGCGCAGGAAGGTGTCCTGGGCCATCATCGAGGCGATCAGTACCGGGCGAATCAGGTCTTTCTGGATTTCCGAGTAGACCGTGTCGGAGGTTAGCGGCAACTCGGTATTGATGATGCCGTCACGGATAGCGCTGCGCGAAGCGAAGTAACTGAGCAGCGAGGTGGCGAGAAAGCCGCAGGCCAGCAGCAACAGGAGGGTGAAGATCAGCGAACGCTGCGAAAACAGGGTGGAACGTAAAGGCATGATCTTCCCATGATGTGTGCCGAGCCGCCCATTCTAGTGAGGTGGCCCTGAAATGACTGCAAGTTTTTCGGTGCCCGGGCAGCTGTATCAAATTATTGCAGGAATGGCACTGCACCTTGTTACCGGTGTCTTATTCAATGTCGATGAACACATTTCGCATCGACGCCCGACAGCGCCGCTGTGCGGGCACTCCAGCGGTCCAGGAGGCCGCCATGTCCTATCGAATCCTGTTGATCGCCCTGCTGGGGTCGATGACTTCCGCCTGCGCGCCTTACTACGAGAGTGGCAGCTACTACCGCTCCGACTATTACACCAGCGACCGCTATGCAGCGCCCGGGTACTATCGTTATGACCGTTACTACGTGGCGCCGCAGCCACGCTACTACTACCAGCCGGCACCACGCTACTACTACCAGCCCGCCCCGCGTTACCGCTATCAGCCCGCACCCAACTACCGGCCGCAGCCACGCCCGCCGGTGACCCAGTGGCACGGAAAGCCGCGCCATGACTATGGCAACCGCCAGCGTGATGACTACCGGGGTGACCGGGACCGGCACGACTACCGCGATGGCAGCCAGCGCTACCCGCGGGGCGGCTGGCAATCCAATGGGCCAGGCAATGGCGGTGGGCCAGGTGATGGGCCGCGCGGGCAGGGGCAATGGCAGCGCTAGGCAGCCACTGCACTAACCCAGGTCCGCCAGCGGGTGACTGCCCTCCCACACCTTGGCGAAGTGCGCCTCAACCACCGCTGCCGGCACCTGCGCCACATCCGGCCAGTGCCAGCGCGGCTGGTTGTCCTTGTCCAGCAGTCGGGCGCGTACCCCTTCACTGAACTCCGGGTGGCGGCAGCAGTTCAGGCTCATGCAGTACTCCATCTGCAACACTTGCGCCAGTGACAGGTGTCGCGCCCGGCGAATCTGCTCCCAAACCAGATGGGCGGTCAGCGGGCAGCCTTGCTGCAGCCGTTGGCCGGCGTCGGCCAGCAATGGGTCGTCATGGTGCTTCAGGTTTTCCAGCGCGCGCCATGCGGCAGCCGCATCGGCAACATCGAGCAACGCGTCGATCACTGCCCGGCGCGGCAACCATTGAGCGGCCGGTAATTCGGCACACACGCGGTGCTGTTCGGCCTTGAGCAGGCTGTTGAGCTGCAACGCGGTGTGTTCCTGCCAGTTCAGTTGCAGCAGCTCATCGACCAGGGTTTCTTGCTGGTGCTCACCCAGGAAGCGGTCGGCCAAACCCAGGTCCAGGGCATCGCGGGCGTTGAGCGGGGCGCCGGTCAGGCCAAGGAACAGCCCCAGTTTGCCTGGCAGCCGGGCCAGGAACCAGCTGGCGCCCACGTCCGGGTAGAAGCCGATGCTGACCTCCGGCATGGCCAGACGGCTGCTGGGTGTGACAATGCGCACGTTGGCGCCTTGCAGCAACCCCATGCCGCCGCCCAGAACATGGCCATGCCCCCAGCACAGCAACGGTTTGGGGTAGGTGTGCAGGCTGTAGTCCAGGCGGTATTCGGCGGCGAAGAAGGTGGCGGCCAGCGGTGGCACGCTGCCAGGTTGATCGCGGCAAGCCTGGGCCAGCGCGCGCACATCACCTCCCGCACAGAATGCCTTGGCGCCGCTGCCACGCAACAGCACGCAGACCACCCCGGGGTCGCGCGCCCACGCCTGCAGCTGGTCGCCCAGCGCCTCGATCATGGGCAGGGTCAGGGCATTGAGCGCCATGGGCGCATCGAGGGTGGCGATGCCCATGCGGGCGCCATCGGCGCCGGTAAGCACCTCGCAATGAATGGTCATGGACTACCTCGCGCAAGTCATGGCCCAAGTATGGCTTGCCTGGCCAATCATGCCGGTCGTCGGTCGGATCGTTTGACAAGCGGGTAGGGCTTACCTAGTGTCGCGCCATTGTTTATGGAAGGCCCCATGACTGACGACGACCGTATCAAACTCGAACCCAGCTGGAAGGCCGCGTTGCGCGGTGAGTTCGACCAGCCCTACATGCATCAGCTGCGCGAGTTCCTGCGTAGCGAGTACGCTGCCGGCAAGCAGATCTACCCGCCAGGGCCGCTGATCTTCAACGCGCTCAACTCGACACCGCTGCAACAGGTGAAAGTGGTGATCCTCGGCCAGGACCCTTACCACGGGCCTGGCCAGGCGCACGGCTTGTGCTTCTCGGTGCAGCCCGGGGTGGCCACGCCGCCGTCGCTGGTCAATATCTACAAAGAGTTGCAGCGGGACCTGAACATCCCGATCGCCAGCCACGGCTACCTGCAAAGCTGGGCCGAGCAAGGCGTGCTGCTGCTCAACACCACCATGACGGTCGAGCGCGCGAATGCGGCCTCGCATGCCAAGAAAGGCTGGGAGCACTTTACCGACCGGATCATCCAGGTCGTCAGCGAGCAGTGCCCGCACGTGGTGTTCCTGCTGTGGGGCGCCCATGCGCAGAGCAAGCAGAAGCTGATCGATGGCACCAAGCACCTGGTGCTGAAGTCGGTGCACCCGTCACCGTTGTCGGCTTACCGCGGCTTTCTCGGCTGCGGGCACTTCAGCCGCACCAACAGCTTCCTCGAGCAGCGCGGGCTGGCGCCGATCAACTGGGCGTTGCCGCCGTTGTAGTCATGTGGACTGGCGCAGCGCCTGGCCAGCGGGTTCGCCGCTCGCCGGGCGCCGCGTTCATCGAGGCCTGGCGTTCCACGCGCGGAACAACGGCTCGGCCAGAAACAGCACCAGCAGCAGCCGCATCACCTGCAGTGCCGTCACCAGCGGCACCGACAGCTGCAGTGTCTCTGCGGTCAAGCTCATTTCGGCAATCCCGCCTGGCATCATGCCCAGTGTCAGCGAGCGCAAGTCCAGTGCCGTCAGGACGCTCAGTGCCCAGGCGGCCAGGGCGGCAACGGCCATGCACAATGCCGTGGCCAGCAGGGTGCGGGCGAGAAACGATGGGGCGCGGCGGAAGAATTCGCGGTTGAAGTGGCAGGCCAGGGCGCTGCCAATCAACCATTGGCCGATCTGGCTGGCGCCGTTGGGCAGGGCGATCTGCAGGTTGGTGGCCAGGCTCACCGAGGCCGCCACCAGCAGTGGCCCGAACAGCCATGGGTTGGGCTGGCGCAAGCGCTGCCACAGCAGGGCCACGGCAATGCCCAGCGGGGCAATCAGGGCCAACCAGCTCCAACTTACGCTGCCTGCGTGGTTGAGCGCGACGCCGTCGCCCAGCAGGTACTTGAATACTGCCGGTACGCACAACACCACAGCCAGCACCCGCAGGCTCTGGGCGGCCGCCACCTGGCTGAGCACCGCGCCGTTGCGCGCGCCAAGGTTGACCATCTCTCCCGAACCGCCGGGCATGCTGGCGAAGAACGCAGTGGCGCGGTCCTCGCCGCTGCGCCTGAGCAGCCACACGCTGATCACGCTGGTCACGGTAGTGAACACCGCGCTGAAGAAAATCAGGACGAAGTGGCTGGCGACCTGCTCGATCACCGCCGGGGTGAAGTGCAGGCCAATGCCGATGCCGATGACCCACTGCCCGCATTTGCGGCCATTGGGTATTTCCGGCAATTGCCAGGGCGTCAGGCAGCGCACCAGGATGATCGCCAGCAGCGAGCCGATCATCCACGGCAAAGGCCAGCCGACCTTGCTGGCGGCAAAACCCCCAGCAAGGCCGACCAGCCCGGTTGCAACGTACAGCGGCAGTGACCGGTCAGGCATCGGCCATGGCCCGACGCTGCTGCGCACGTTTGCGCCAGATGCGCAGCAGCGGCAGGGTCAGCATGCACAGGGTCAGCACCCATACCGACAGGCTGATGGGGCTTGACCAGAGGATGCCCAGTTCACCGTTGGAAATCGACAGCGCCCGGCGCAGGTTCTGTTCCATCAGGCCGCCGAGGATGAAGCCCAGCAGGATCGGCGACAGCGGGAAGTCCAGCTTGCGCAGGATGTAGCCCATGATACCGATGCCGACCATCAGGAACAGGTCGAAGGTGGTGGCATGCACGGCGTACACGCCGATTGCGGTGATGATGGCGATCACCGGCACCAGCGCCCAGTTTGGTACGGCCAGGATGCGGGTGAAGATGCGGATCATCGGGATGTTGAGGATCACCAGCATGATGTTGGCGATGAACAGCGAGGCGATCAGGCCCCAGACGATGTCTGGCTGCTGCTCGAACAGCAGGGGGCCTGGGGTGATGTTGTACAGGGTCAGTGCACCGATCATCACCGCGGTGGTACCGGAGCCCGGTACGCCCAGCGTCAGCATGGGCACCAGGGCGCCACAGCAGGAAGCACCAATGGCGGTTTCGGGTGCCGCCAGGCCACGGGCGTCGCCCTTGCCGAACTTGCCGCTGGTGCCGGCGAGGCGTTTTTCGGTCATGTAGGCCACGGCGCTGGCCAGCGTGGCGCCAGCGCCCGGCAGCACGCCCATGATGAAACCGAGCAGGCCGCAGCGGATATTCACCACGAACACCGAAGCCGCCTCCTTGAAGTTGAACAGCATGCGCCCGGTGGCCTTGACCGCCTGGTGGCCATGGTGGGTCTTTTCCAGCAGCAGGAGGATTTCGCTGATCGAGAACAGGCCCAGTACCAACACCACGAACTGGATGCCATCGGCCAGGTGCACGCTGTCGCCGGTGAAGCGGTAGACGCCGCTGTTGGCGTCGATACCGACCGCCGACAGGAACAGCCCGATCAATGCGGCAATGAAGGTTTTCAGCGGTTTGTCACCGGCCATGCCGCCCAGGCAGACGATGGCGAACACCATCAGCACGAAGTACTCGGCGGGGCCGAAGGCAATCGCCCATTTGGCCAGCAGGGGGGCGAACAGCACCATGCCGCAGGTGGCGATGAGCGCACCGATGAACGAACTCCAGGCCGACAGCGACAGGGCAACGCCAGCCAGGCCCTGGCGGGCCATCGGGTAACCGTCGAGGGTGGTCATCACGGTCGAAGCCTCGCCCGGGATGTTCAGCAGAATCGAGCTGATACGCCCGCCGTATTCGCAGCCCAGGTACACCGCTGCCAGCAGGATCAGCGCCGATTCTGGCGGCAGGCCGAGGGCGAAGGCAATCGGGATCAGCAGGGCCACGCCGTTGATCGGGCCCAGGCCTGGCAGCAGGCCGACCACGGTGCCGATCAAGGTGCCGGACAGGGCGGTGACCAGGTTATAGGGGGACAGGGCAACGCCGAAGCCCTGGCCCAGGTAGCTCAAGGTATCCATGTGTCAGTTCTCCAGTACGCTCAGCAGGCCAAGGGGCAGTGGCACGTCCATCACGCGGTCGAACAGCCAGTAGAGGAAGATGCTCATGCCCACCACCACCATGGCGCTGTGCAGCCAGCGGCCGCCATACAGGCGCGCCATGGGCAGGCCCACCAGGATGGCACTGAGAATGAAGCCCAAGGGTTCGAAGGTGGCGGCGAAAACCAGCAGCAGGCCGACACACGCGGCGATTTTGAAAAGGGTCGCGCGGTCCAGTTCTGGTTCGTCGTCCTTGCGCACGATCGGCGTCGGGCGGATAGCCAGGTACAGCAGGCCCAGGCCCATCAGGCCGAGCATCAGCAGTGGGTAGGCACGCGGGCCCACCGGCTCATAGGAAAACGCCGCCTGGTAGGGCCAGGCCATTATGGCAAGCACGGCGCACACCGCCAGCAAGACCAGGGCGAAGAGGCGTTGCAGGATCATGAAAAAATCCTCGTTGAGATTGCTTGTAGGAGCGGCCTTGCGTCGCGATCGGGCCGCGAAGCGCCCGCAAAGCCTGCCACTGCGATCTGTCTGCAGCATCGCAAGGCAGTTCCAGGGGCCGCTTCGCGACCCGATCGCGACGCAAGGCCGCTCCTACACAGGGATTGTGGTGGATCCGGCAGGCTTACTGGATCAGGCCAAATTCCTTGGCCAGCGTCTTGTAGTCAGCCACTTGCTTCTTCACATAGCTGTCCAGTTCTTCGCCGGTCATGGCGAACGGGAACAGCTCGCGCTGGTCACGCAGTTTGGCGAAGTCTTGCGAAGCCAGCATCTTGTCGAACGACTGCTTCCACCAGGCGTAGTCCTCGTCGCTGACCTTTGGCCCCAGGTAGAAACCGCGCACCACCGGCCAGACGATGTCATAGCCCTGCTCCTTGGCAGTCGGGATGTCTTTCATCTCCGGCTCGTCCAGGCGGTTTTCCGAGAACACCGCGAGGATGCGCATGTTGCCGCTCTGAATGTGCGGCATGGAGTCTGAAATATCGGTCGAGCCCACCTGGATGTGGCCGCCCAGCAGGGCCGTGGCAATTTCGCCGCCGCCTTCCAGGGCCACGTAGCGCAGGTCACGCGGGTTGATCCCGGCGGCCTTGGCGATCAGGGCGGTCTGCATCCAGTCCTGGCTGCCGACGGTGCCGCCAGAGCCGATCACCACTTTGCTCGGGTCTTTCTTCAGTGCTGCGACCAGGTCGTCGAGGGTCTTGTAGGGCGAGTCGCTCTTCACCGCGATTGCGCCGTAGCTGGTACCGACCGCGGCCAGCCATTTCACGGCGTTTTCGTCGAAGCGGCCGAACTTGCCCTGGGCCAGGTTCAGCAACGAACCGCTGGACCAGGCCACCAGTGTGCCGGCATCAGCCGGGCGTTGGGCGACCACGGCGTTGTACGCTACCGCGCCGACACCGCCGGGCATGTAGGTGACGCGCATGGGTTTGCTGAGGATCTTTTCCTGCACCAGGGCGCTTTGCACCAGCTTGCAGGTCAGGTCGAAACCACCGCCCGGCGAGGCGGGGGCAATACATTCGGGGCGTTTCGGTTCGGCAGCGAGGGCGTTGCCGGCCAACAGCAGGCAGCCGGTAGCGAGGACGAGGCGGCGCAGTGAAAAGGTCATCGTCGATCTCCGTGAGTGTTGTTGTTATCGGGTTAGGCTAGCGGCTTACCACAGCGCCACGCTGTAGCTCACCAGCAGCCGTACTTCGTCGGCATCGCGGGCGAGGTTGGAGCGGAATGTGGCGTTGCGCAAACGCACGGCCACGTTCTTCAACGGGCCGCTTTGTACGACGTACTTCATTTCGGTGTCGCGTTCCCACTCTTTGCCTTCGCCACCGGCGGCGCGGCTGACATTGTCGCCGCTGATGTAGCGGGTCATGAAGGTCAGGCCGGGCACGCCCAGGGCGGCGAAGTTGTAGTCGTAGCGCGCCTGCCAGGAGCGCTCGTCCTTGCCTGCGAAGTCGTTGATCTGCACGAAGTTGACCAGGTAGGGGTCGGCGCCATCCACATAAGGGAACGCGCTGTCGCCCGACAATTGCTGCCACGCGCCACTGACCTTGTGCCCACCCAGGGCGTAGCTGAGCATGCCGTTGAACGTGGTGTTGTCGATGTTGCCGGCCTTGGCGGCACCGGCGTCGTCGCTGATGGCCAGGCGCAGGTCGGCACCGAGGGTGCCTGGGCCCCACGGCTGGGTGGCGACCATGCCGATGAAGTGCTGGCGGTAGATATCGTCGAGCTGGGCGAAGTGATAGCTGCCGGTGATACGGTCGGTGAACTGGTAGTCAAGCCCACCCAGGGCCAGGTGATCGGCGCTGAACGAACCACCGAAGCGGCCATTCTTGTTGTTCAGGGCCAGATCTTCCCAATTGGTGTCGTTACGGTCCTTGGCTTTGTCCAGGCGCCCGCCAGTGAACGTCAGGCCCTTTATTTCCTTCGAGGTGAGCAGGCCGCCTTCGAAGGTTTGCGGCAGGATCCGGCCGTCGTTCGGTTGCAGGGTCGGCAGCTCGGGGATCAGCGTGCCGATCTTCAGTTCGGTCTGGGAGACCTTGACCTTGCCGGTCAGGCCCAGCTTGGAATATTCGTCGGCAGCCTTGCCGTCATCGTGGGTCGGCAGCAGGCCGGTATCGGTGCGGTCCGGGCTGGAGTCGAGCTTGATACCGAGCATGCCCAGCGCGTCCACGCCGAAGCCTACGGTGCCATCGGTGTAGCCGGACTCGAAGTTGAGCATGAAGCCCTGGGCCCATTCATCGCGCTTGGATTGTTGCGCGCTGGTGCCGTCGCGGAAATCGCGGTTGAAGTACATGTTGCGGGTTTCGAAGGTGGCCGTGCTGTCTTCGAAGAAGGCGGCCTGGCTCAGCGGGGCGACACCGGCGAGCGCCAGGGCGCTGGCGAGGGTGCTGGGGCGTGAGGCAAAGGAACGGGTAGGCGCAAACGCCTGCGGCTGTGCTGACAGCATCGTCGGTGACTCCGTTTTTGTTCTTATTCGTTGCACCTTGCTGGTGCTTTTTTCGGTGCGAGGCGCGACCGTAGGGCGATGCTAGGCAACGAACCTTTCGCTAACCTTTCAACCTGAAAGGTTGCCACATGGGGCTTCACAGGCCCGGCGACAGCGGTACACTCCGCGCCATTGCCCCAGCCGAGAGGGAGAAACCGATGCGTGTGCTGCTGGTCGAAGACCACCTGCAACTGGCCGAAAGCGTGGCCTTGGCCTTGAAAAGCCTGGGCCTGACCGTGGATGTGCTGCATGACGGCGTGGCCGCCGACCTGGCCCTGGCCAGCGAAGAATACGCAGTGGCCGTGCTGGATGTCGGCTTGCCGCGCATGGATGGCTTTGAAGTGCTGGCGCGTTTGCGTGGGCGCGGCAAGACCCTGCCGGTGTTGATGCTGACCGCCCGCAGCGACGTCAAGGACCGGGTCCACGGCCTGAATCTGGGGGCCGATGACTACCTGGCCAAGCCGTTCGAGCTGACCGAGCTGGAAGCCCGGGTCAAAGCCCTGCTGCGGCGCAGCGTGCTCGGTGGGGAGCGCCAGCAGCGCTGCGGGCCGTTGGTGTACGACCTTGATACCCGGCGTTTTGCCCTTGGCGACGACAACCTGACCCTGACCTCCCGTGAGCAGAGTGTGCTGGAGGCGCTGATCGCCCGCCCGGGCCGGGTGATGAGCAAGGAGCAGCTGGCCGCCCAGGTCTTCGGCCTGGACGAGGAGGCCAGCCCCGATGCCATCGAAATCTACATCCACCGCTTGCGCAAGAAGCTCGACGGCCAGCCGGTAGCCATCGTCACCTTCCGTGGCCTGGGCTACCTGCTAGAGCATCGCGATGCGTGACAATGGCAGCCTGCGCGGGCGCTTGATGGGCAACCTGGCGTTGCTGCTGGTGGTGCTGATGCTGGCCAGCGGCCTGAGCGCCTACTGGAATGGTCGCGAGGCTGCCGATACCGCCTACGACCGTACCCTGCTGGCCTCGGCACGGACCATCGCCGCGGGGCTGTCGCAGCGCGATGGCTCGCTGAGCGCCGACGTGCCTTACGTGGCGCTGGACACCTTCGCCTACGACAGCGCCGGGCGCATTTACTACACCGTGCTCGATATCCAGCAGCGGCTGATTTCCGGTTACGAGAACCTGCCGCCACCGCCGCCAGGCACGCCCCGCACCGACGATTACCCGGCGCTGGCGCGGTTCTACAACGCCACCTACCTGGGCCAGGACGTGCGCGTGGTCAGTTTGCTCAAGGCGGTGAGCGAGCCGAACATGAATGGCATGGCGGAAATCCGTGTGGCCGAGACCGAGGAGGCGCGGGTGAGCATGGCCCGCGGCTTGATGGCCGATACCTTGCTGCGCCTGGGCATGCTGGCGCTGGCGGCGCTGGTGATGGTGTGGTTCGCCGTCAGTGCGGCGCTGCGGCCGCTGGAGCGCCTGCGCACAGCGGTGGAGGAGCGCCAGCCCGACGACCTGCGGGCGCTGCCGGTGGTGCAGGTGCAGCGTGAGTTGGGCCCATTGGTGCGTGCCTTGAACCATTTCACTGAACGCCTGCGTGGCCAGTTCGAGCGCCAGGCCCAGTTCATTGCCGATGCCGCGCACGAACTGCGCACGCCGCTGGCGGCCTTGAAGGCGCGCGTCGAGTTGGGCCTGCGCTCGCCAGAGCCGCAGGCGTGGCGGGAAACGTTGGAGTCTGCCGCCCAGGGCACCGACAGGTTGACCCACCTGGCCAACCAGTTGCTGTCATTGGCACGGGTGGAGAACGGCGCGCGGGCGATTGCCGAGGGCGGTGCGCAGCGCCTGGACTTGAGCCAACTGGCCCGGGAGCTGGGCATGGCCATGGCGCCCCTGGCGCACAAGCGCGGCGTTGCGCTGGCGCTGGAGGCCGAGGCGCCGGTTTGGCTGAAGGGCGAGCCGACGTTGCTCAACGAGCTGTTGAGCAACCTGGTGGACAATGCCCTGGCGCATACACCGCAGGGCGGCAATGTGATCATTCGCGTGCTGGCCCCGGCCGTGCTGGAAGTGGAAGACGACGGGCCTGGCATTCCCGAGGCTGAGCGCGAGCGGGTCTTCGAGCGGTTCTACCGGCGCAGTGCGCAGGGCAGCGGGTTGGGGCTGGCCATCGTGGGCGAGATCTGCCGGGCGCACCTGGCGCAGGTGAGCCTGCATGATGGCGCGAAGGGCGGGTTGCGGGTACGGGTGAGTTTTATCGCGGACTGACGCGGTGCCTGTGCTGGCCCACCGCCGGCCAGCGCAGGTTTGAGCGGGTCAGCGCAACATGCTCCGCGCCTCAAGCAGCTCTTCCACCTCAAGCTCGGTACCGAACGGCAAGCCCAGGTGGCGGTACGCCGGCAGCGCCGCCAACGGCCGCTGGCGCCCACGTTGGCTGATGCAACGCGCGATCTGCACGATGTCGATGTAGTCGACCTTGTCAGTCTGGCGGTCCAGGTCCTGAACCTGCGAGGGCAGGTTGACCAATTGCTCCGGAAACTCCCACGCCTTGAGAATCTTGTCACCCAGCGCCGGCTGGATCTGCTCGATCACATAATGCAGGCACACCGGGTCGGACAGCAGTTCGTTGTGCTCTTCGGCGTAGATCAGCACGGGCAGCGCGCCAATCTGGTTGACCAGCCCACCCAGGGTCGCCTGCTCAGGTTTGAGCTGGGTGTAGCGGCGCGTGATTTCGTAACTGATGCCCGCCACTTCCAGGCTGTTGGCCCAGATTTCCCGCAATTTTTGTTCCACGGCCGACGAGCGGGCGTGGAAAATCTGCTCGATGACCAGACCGATGGCGAGGTTGCAGCTGTAGTTGATGCCCAGCCGCGTGATGGCGGTGTGGAGGTCGGTCACTTCTACCGCCGCGCGCAGCAGTGGGCTGTTGACGACCTTGATCAGGCGCGCCGAAAGCGCCGCATCACGGCCGATCACCTTGCTCAGGGCCGCTACGCTGATCTCGCTGTCTTCTGCCGCCTCACGGATGCTCAAGGCAACTTCGGGCAGGGTCGGCAGGACCAGGTCATCCTTTTCGATGGCATCGAGCAACTGTGCTTGAACCATCTCGGCCAGCTTGTTCATGGGCGTGTCTACCGCAGTGGTGGTGCGGCCCCGCCACGCGGGCGGGGCAGGCTGGTCAGCGCTGGATTTCCCGGTCGCGGTCCAGTTCGTAAGGCAGGGTCAGCACCTGCAGGCGCGGGCCTTCCAGGCTGCCCAGGTGCAGGTTGTCGTCTTCTACCGCCTCGGCACTCAGCACGGCGAGCAATTCGCAGCCGGCACCGTTGCTGGCGGCCAGCACCACTTCACCGACCGACGAGCCGTGGGTGGGCGAGAAGATTTCCGCCCCCGGCGCCGGAACGGCGGCCTGGTCCAGCGCCAGGCGGTACTGACGGCGCTTGAGCTTGCCCAGGTACTGCATGCGCGCGACGATCTCCTGGCCGGTGTAGCAGCCCTTCTTGAAGCTGACGCCATCGACAGCTTGCAGGTTGATCATCTGGGGAATGAACAGCTCGCGGGTCGGCCCCATGACCTGACCGATGCCGGCGCGGACCTGGCCGAGCAGCCAGTCGTTGAGGCTGCCTTCGGGCAGGGCGGCGGCGAGGGCCTGGCGCACGGGCTCGGCGTTGTCCGCCGCTACCCACAGCTCTACGCGGCCGGCGGACACGGTGACCGCGATCAGCCCGGCCTGGCGCACGGTGCTGCCCGCGGCGCTGGGCAGGTCGATCCCCAGTGCTTGCAGTGCCGCTTCGCCCCCTTGCAGGCCGAAGCGTGCCCAGGCGCTGCTCTCATCGGTGAGCGTGGCCTTAGAAAACACGGCGTACTTCTTCAGGTCGGCCAATTGCGCCTCGAGCAGCTCGCTGGCCATGGCCAGCAGGTAGCCGTTGCCTTCGGGCAGGATACGGAAGCTCGACTGCATGCGCCCCTTGACCATGCAGCGGGCGCCGAGGCCGGCATGTTCCTGGCTGAGATAGTTGATGTTGCAGGTCAGCTGGCCTTGCAGGAACTTGCCTGCATCGGAGCCGCGGACGGCGAGGATGCCCTCGTGGGACAGGGGGCAGAAGAAAGCGGAATCGGCCATGGGTCATCGCGGTGGCTAAAGACTGGCGGCCATCATAGAACGCCGGTAACAAAATAGGTAGGTGAGTAGACCAACGCCCGGTGCCGCTGCGCTCGCCTGGCTGTATACTGGCGGGCCATTCGAGGAGGGCCCCATGGTCGAACAAACTGAACTCAACCGGCTGTTCTGGCACAGCCGCCGCGGCATGCTGGAACTGGACGTGCTGCTGGTGCCTTTCACCCAGGAAGTCTACCCCACCCTCAACGAGGCCGACCGCGAACTGTACGTGCGCCTGTTGAGCTGCGAGGATCAGGACATGTTCGGCTGGTTCATGGAGCGCACCGAGTCTGAAGACCCGGAGTTGCAGCGCATGGTCCGCATCATTCTGGACCGTGTCCAGCCCAAGTGAGTGTTATGAGTGCCGCTGGCAGGGCTCGCGCCGGCTGCTGGCGGTCTACCTGGCATGCCAGGGGGTAGCCTGGCTTGCCGCGTGGGCAAGCGCGCTGCCAGCCTGGCTGGCGTTTACCCTCATCATTGCCTGCCTTGCCCACGCTGCCTGGGCGCTTCCCCGCCGTATTCTGTTGACCCATGAACAGGCCGTTACCGGCTTGCGCCGTGATGTGCGCGGCTGGCAGGTGTACACCCGTGGTGGTGGCTGGCAGCCGGTGCGGCTGTGCCGGGACAGCATGGCCCTGCCTGGGTTGGTGGTGGTGCGCATTGAGCGCGCCGGGCGCTGGTTGGGGCAAAGCCAGTGTGTACCGCCGGATGCCCTGGGCGCGGATGAGCATCGGCGGTTGCGGGTGCGGTTGAAATTCAGCCGGCGGCGCTGGGGCGCTGCAGCGCTCAGGTCGGGCTGAGCACCGTGTCCTTTGCTTCGTCCAGCATGCCCGGGTAGTCCAGGGTGTAATGCAAGCCGCGGCTCTCCTTGCGCTGCATCGCCGACAGGATCATCAGCTCGGCCACCTGTGCCAGGTTGCGCAGTTCGATCAGGTCGCGGCTGACCTTGTAGTTACTGTAGAACTCGTCGATTTCATCCAGCAGCAACCGAATGCGGTGCTGCGCCCGCTGCAGGCGCTTGCTGGTGCGCACGATCCCCACGTAGTCCCACATGAACCGCCGCAACTCGTCCCAGTTGTGCGCGATGATCACGTCCTCGTCCGAATCGGTCACCTGGCTGGCGTCCCAACCCGGCAGAGCCCTTGGCATGCTCACCTGCTGCAGGTTGGCCTCGATGTCGGCAGCCGCGGCGCGGCCATACACAAAGCACTCCAGCAGTGAGTTGCTGGCCATGCGGTTGGCGCCATGCAGGCCCGTGAAACTGGTTTCGCCAATCGCGTACAAGCCCGGCACATCGGTGTGGCCGCGGTCGTCGACCATTACCCCGCCGCAGGTGTAGTGCGCGGCAGGCACCACCGGAATCGGCTGGCGGGTGATGTCGATGCCAAACGCCAGGCACCGCTCGTACACGGTGGGGAAGTGGCCCTTGATGAACTCGGCTGGCTTGTGGGTGATGTCCAGGTACACGCAGTCCACACCCAGGCGCTTCATTTCGTGGTCGATGGCGCGGGCGACGATATCGCGGGGCGCCAGTTCCTCGCGCGGGTCGAAACGTGGCATGAAACGCTCGCCATTGGGCAGGCGCAGCAGGGCGCCCTCGCCACGCAGGGCCTCGGTGATCAGGAAGCTCTTGGCCTGCGGGTGATACAGGCAGGTCGGGTGGAACTGGTTGAACTCCAGGTTCGCCACCCGGCAACCGGCCCGCCAGGCCATGGCAATGCCATCGCCACACGCGCCGTCGGGGTTGCTGGTGTACAGGTAGACCTTGGCCGCGCCGCCAGTGGCCAGCACGGTGAAGCGTGCCCCGAAGGTGTCGACCTCACCAGTGTTGCGGTTGAGCACATAGGCGCCCAGGCAGCGCTCGCCAGGCAGGCCCAGGCGCCGCTCGGTGATCAGGTCGACTGCCACGCGCTGTTCCAGCAGCTCGATATTCGGGCGCGAGCGGGCCTGCTTGAGCAGCGTGGTGAAAATGGCGGCACCGGTCGCATCGGCGGCGTGGATGATCCGCCGGTGGCTATGGCCGCCCTCACGGGTAAGGTGGAACTCGAAGCCGCCATCGTCGACGCTGTAGTGCTCGTCGCGGGTAAACGGTACGCCTTGTTCGATCAGCCACTGTATGGCCTCGCGGCTGTGTTCGACCGTGAAGCGTACGGCGTCTTCATGGCACAGGCCGCCGCCGGCATTGAGGGTATCCTCCACATGCGACTGCACTGTGTCGGTATTGTCCAGCACCGCAGCGACACCGCCCTGGGCCCAGAAGGTCGAGCCATTGGCCAGGTCGCCCTTGCTCAGCACGGCGATGCGCAGGTGGCTGGGGAGGTTGAGTGCCAGGCTGAGACCGGCGGCACCGCTGCCGATCACCAGGACATCATGTTGGAATTGTTGGCTCATGTCGGGACACTAGTAATCTTTGGAGGGGGCGCGGCACAATAGCCACGCGCAGGTGGCATAGTGAAACTATTGTTCGCTCGACCGGGCTGCCTTTATAGCAGCCCCCGGTGGCCAATTTCCATGCCAGCTGCCAGCGTGGCCAACCTTTGTGGGAACTTTCCGACATGGCCGGAAATCCTATGAAGGTTGCCCGCACGCCACAAATTGCCGCGGCGACGCAGGGCGGCAGGCCTGTCCCGGCTGTCCCTGCGTACACGTAACCTGATTATCGACGAAGCCGGCGATGACCGTGCCTCGTCTTCCGTGCAAGCCGACCAAGGGCTGCAGGAAACTTGCTTGGAGGGGAGAACTTTTGCGAAAAGCCCGAGTCTATGGTTGCAAGCCTGAGCGATGGCTGTTGCAACGCTCCTTCGAGTTCACTGAGGAGTGTTCATGCTAACCCAGGAAGAGGATCAGCAACTTGTCGAGCGCGTGCAGCGCGGCGACAGGCGAGCGTTCGATCTGTTGGTGCTGAAGTATCAGCACAAGATTCTCGGGTTGATCGTGCGGTTCGTTCACGATACCCACGAGGCCCAGGATGTTGCGCAGGAAGCCTTTATCAAGGCCTACCGTGCACTTGGCAATTTCCGCGGCGACAGTGCGTTTTACACGTGGCTGTACCGCATCGCCATCAACACGGCGAAGAACTACCTGGTGTCCCGTGGAAGACGGCCGCCAGACAGCGATGTCAGCTCCGAGGATGCGGAGTTTTACGACGGCGATCATGGCCTCAAGGATCTTGAGTCTCCAGAGCGCTCGTTGTTGCGGGATGAGATCGAAGGCACCGTCCATCGCACCATCCAGCAACTGCCCGAAGACCTGCGCACGGCGCTTACCCTGCGTGAGTTCGATGGCCTGAGTTACGAAGACATTGCCAGTGTCATGCAATGTCCGGTGGGTACCGTGCGCTCTCGAATCTTCCGCGCTCGGGAGGCCATAGACAAAGCCCTGCAACCGTTGTTGCAGGAAACCTGAGACAGCGGCGACAGCCAAGAGAGGAACCGCCATGAGTCGTGAAGCTTTGCAGGAATCGCTGTCCGCGGTAATGGATAACGAAGCGGACGAACTGGAATTGCGTCGGGTGTTGAACGCCGTCGACGAAGCCGAAACCCGTGCCACCTGGTCCCGTTACCAGGTAGCCCGCGCAGCCATGCACAAGGAGTTGCTGCTGCCCAACCTGGATATCGCCTCGGCGGTGTCTGCGGCGCTGGCCGATGAAGCCGTGCCGGCCAAGGCCAACAAGGGCCCGTGGCGCAGCATCGGCCGCCTGGCTGTGGCTGCTTCGGTCACCGTGGCCGTGCTGGCGGGTGTGCGCATGTACAACCAGGACGAGATCACCGGTGCCGAGCTGGCTGCCCAGCAGCCGGTCCAGCAGGGCGTGAGCGTGCCACAAGCACAGGGCCCTGCAGTATTGGCAGGTTACACCGAGAGCAGCGAGCAACCGACCGGGCCAATGGCCAACGGTGTGCTGCAGAACCAGGCCGGCTGGGACCAGCGTCTGCCAGGTTACCTGCGCCAGCATGCTCAGGAGTCTGCGCTCAAGGGTACTGAAACTGCACTGCCGTATGCCCGCGCTGCCAGCCTGGAAAACCGTTAAGTAAGGAGGCTCATGCGCGCGCTACCTCTCCTGACGCTGCTGGTTGGCAGCTGCATGACGGTGCCAGCGTTGGCAGCCAATTCTTCGCCCGAGGCGAGTGAATGGCTGAACAAGCTGGCACAGGCCGAGCAAAAACAGAGCTACCAAGGCGCTTTCGTCTACGAACGCAACGGTAGTTTTTCTTCCCACGATATCTGGCACAGGGTAGAAGGCGGCAAGGTCAGCGAGCGGCTATTGCAGCTCGACGGCGCAGCCGAGGAAATCGTGCGCGTGGATGGCAAGGTGGCGTGTGTCAGCGGCGCCTTGGCCAGCGGGGTTACCAGCCCTCCAGATACTGCACCGCGTGTGCTTGATCCCCTTAAGCTCATGGGTTGGTACGACCTGAGCGTGGCGGGCAAGTCACGCGTGGCCGGGCGTGACGCGGTGATTGTGACGCTCACGCCGCGCGACCAGCACCGCTATGCCTTCGAATTGCACCTGGACCGCAAGACCGGCCTGCCGCTGCGCTCCTTGATGCTCAACGACAAGGGGCAGTTGCTGGAACGCTTCCAGATGACCCGTCTCGATACCGATGACCTGCCCAGCGACAGCGACCTGCAGCCAAGCGCCGCCTGCAAGCCTGTGCAGCATGTGGCCTCGGTCAGCAGTGACAACATCGCCGCCTGGCGTTCGGACTGGTTGCCGCCGGGCTTCGAACTGGTCAACAGCACCGTGCACCGCGACCCCAAGCTTGGCAGCTCGGTCAGTAGCCTGATGTACGACGATGGCCTGGCGCGCTTCTCGGTGTTCCTCGAGCCGGTCAAGGATGACGGTGGTAACGATGTGCGCACCCAGCTTGGGCCGACGTCGGCGGTTTCGCGTCGCCTGAATACGCCCAAGGGCAAGGTCATGGTGACGGTCGTCGGTGAAATCCCCCTGGGTACGGCAGAGCGTGTTGCCCTGTCCATGCGACCTCAGGATGCCCAGGCACGCCAGTAATGGTGCCCGTTTGCGGGCCGTGCCAAAGGCAGCCGGGCATGCGCCTGAAATGAAATTAAAGCATTGTCATTTGCAATCCTGCGGCAAATTTTCTATAGGTCAGGCTTTCAGGAGCCTGGCCTTTCCTGTTTTGTGCAGGGGCCTTTCTAACTACCGCTCGTTGTGACGGGAGCCGTATGTCAATACCACGCTTGAAATCCTACCTAATGATGGTCGCCACCGTGCTGATGCTCGGCCAGGCGCTCACCGCCCAGGCCGACGAAGCCCTGCCGGACTTCACCACGCTGGTCGAGCAGGCCTCGCCCGCGGTGGTCAACATCAGCACCAAGCAGAAGCTGCCGGACCGCCGCGTCGCCCAGGGCCAGATGCCGGACCTGGAAGGCCTGCCGCCGATGTTCCGCGAATTCTTCGAGCGCAACATGCCGCAACAGCCGCGCTCGCCCCGTGGCGATCGCCAGCGTGAGGCCATGTCGCTGGGCTCTGGCTTCATCATTTCCAGCGATGGCTATGTGTTGACCAACAACCATGTGGTCGCCGATGCCGACGAGATCATCGTCCGCCTGTCGGACCGCAGTGAGCTGCAGGCCAAGCTGATCGGCACCGATCCCCGTACCGACGTGGCCTTGCTCAAGGTCGATGGCAAGAACCTGCCCACCGTGAAACTGGGTGACTCCGAGAAGCTCAAGGTGGGCGAGTGGGTATTGGCCATCGGTTCGCCGTTCGGCTTCGACCATTCGGTGACCAAGGGCATCGTCAGCGCCAAGGGCCGCACCCTGCCCAACGATACCTATGTGCCGTTCATCCAGACCGACGTGGCCATCAACCCGGGTAACTCCGGTGGTCCGCTGTTCAACATGAAGGGCGAAGTGGTGGGTATCAACTCGCAGATCTTCACCCGTTCGGGCGGCTTCATGGGCCTGTCGTTCGCCATCCCGATCGATGTGGCGCTCGACGTTTCCAACCAGTTGAAGAAAGACGGCAAAGTCAGCCGCGGCTGGCTGGGCGTGGTGATTCAGGAGGTCAACAAGGACCTGGCCGAATCCTTCGGCCTCGACAAGCCGGCCGGCGCCCTGGTAGCCCAGGTGCTGGAAAACGGCCCGGCCGCCAAGGGTGGCTTGCAGGTGGGTGACGTGATCCTGAGCATGAACGGCCAGCCGATCGTCATGTCGGCCGACCTGCCGCACCTGGTCGGCAGCCTCAAGGATGGCGAGAAAGCCAAGCTGGAAATCATCCGCAACGGCAAGCGCCAGACCCTGGACGTGGCCGTGGGCGCCATGCCGGACGACGACGCCGACATCACCGCCGGTGCCGACGGCAGCACCGAGCGCAGCAGCAACCGCCTGGGTGTCGCGGTCGCCGACCTGACCGCCGAGCAGAAAAAATCCCTCGAGCTCAAGGGCGGCGTGGTGATCAAGGAAGTCCAGGATGGTCCGGCAGCGCTCATCGGCCTGCGCCCGGGTGACGTCATCAGCCACCTGAACAACCAGGCCATCGGCTCGGCCAAGGAATTCACCGAAATCGCCAAGGAACTGCCGAAGAACCGCTCGGTGTCGATGCGCGTGCTGCGTCAGGGCCGTGCCAGCTTCATCACCTTCAAGCTCGCTGAATAAGCGGCCAGGTGGGGCGAAAAGGGCAGCTTCGGCTGCCCTTTTTCATGAATATTCACAATTGACTGGCGGGTAGTTGTGTACAGTCGGGCAGAGGAATCTCCCATCTGCGAACAGCTTAAGGTACAATGCCCGGCTATTTTTCGGCGGGCGTCCGGCTCGCAGCCTTTTCGAGTGTTGACCCGTGAGTGATTTGAGTCATATCCGCAATTTCTCCATCATCGCCCACATCGACCATGGCAAGTCGACGCTGGCCGACCGTTTCATCCAGATGTGCGGTGGCCTGACGGCTCGCGAAATGGAAGCCCAGGTACTGGACTCCATGGACCTGGAGCGCGAACGCGGTATTACCATCAAGGCCCACAGCGTCACGCTGCACTACAAGGCGCAGGACGGCAAGATCTACCAGCTGAACTTCATCGACACCCCCGGCCACGTCGACTTCACCTACGAAGTCTCGCGCTCGCTGGCAGCCTGTGAAGGCGCACTGCTGGTGGTCGACGCCGGCCAGGGTGTAGAGGCCCAGTCGGTAGCCAACTGCTACACCGCCATCGAGCAGGGCCTGGAGGTCATGCCGGTCCTCAACAAGATGGACCTGCCCCAGGCCGACCCGGACCGCGTCAAGGACGAAATCGAGAAAATCATCGGTATCGACGCCACTGACGCCGTGGCCTGCAGTGCCAAGAGCGGCATGGGCGTGGACGAGGTGCTCGAGCGCCTGGTGCACTCGATCCCGGCGCCCGTGGGCGAAATCGATGCGCCGCTGCAAGCGCTGATCATCGACTCCTGGTTCGACAACTACCTGGGCGTGGTCTCGCTGGTGCGCGTGCGCCAGGGGCGCGTCAAGAAGGGCGACAAGATCCTGGTCAAGTCCACCGGCAAGGTGCATCTGGTCGACAGCGTGGGGGTGTTCACCCCGAAACACACCCAGACCGCCGACCTGAAAGCCGGTGAAGTGGGCTTCATCATCGCCAGCATCAAGGACATTCACGGTGCCCCGGTAGGCGACACCCTGACCTTGTCCTCGACCCCCGAGGTCGAAGTGCTCCCAGGCTTCAAGAAAATCCAGCCGCAGGTCTACGCAGGCCTGTTCCCGGTCAGCTCCGACGACTTCGAAGACTTCCGCGATGCCCTGCAGAAGCTCACCCTGAACGATTCGTCGCTGCAGTACATGCCGGAAAGCTCCGATGCACTGGGCTTCGGTTTCCGTTGCGGCTTCCTCGGCATGCTGCACATGGAGATCATCCAGGAGCGCCTGGAGCGCGAGTACGACCTGGACCTGATCACCACCGCACCCAGCGTGATCTACGAGCTGGAGTTGAAAACCGGCGAAACTATTGTCGTCGACAACCCGTCCAAGCTCCCGGATGTTTCAGCCGTGGCCGACTTCCGCGAGCCGATCGTGACCGCGACCATTCTGGTGCCGCAGGAGCACCTGGGTAACGTGATCACCTTGTGCATCGAGAAGCGTGGTGTGCAGCGCGACATGCAGTTCCTCGGCAGCCAGGTGCAGGTGCGCTATGACATGCCGATGAACGAAGTGGTGCTGGACTTCTTCGACCGCCTCAAATCCACCAGCCGCGGCTATGCTTCGCTGGATTACCATTTTGATCGCTACCAGTCGGCCAACCTGGTCAAGCTGGACGTGCTGATCAACGGCGACAAGGTCGATGCCCTGGCATTGATCGTGCACCGCGACAACGCGGCCTACAAAGGCCGTGCGTTGACCGAGAAGATGAAGGAACTGATCCCTCGGCAGATGTTCGACGTGGCGATCCAGGCAGCCATTGGCGGCCAGATCATTGCCCGGACAACCGTCAAGGCGCTCAGAAAGAACGTACTGGCCAAGTGCTACGGTGGTGACGTCAGCCGTAAGAAGAAACTGCTGGAGAAGCAGAAGGCCGGTAAGAAACGCATGAAACAGGTGGGCAACGTGGAAATTCCACAGGAAGCCTTCCTCGCCGTGCTCAGGTTGGATAGCTAGGTCCTATGTCGCTAAATTTCCCGCTGTTGCTGGTCATTGCCGTATTCGTCTGCGGTTTGCTGGGCTTGATCGACTTGCTGTTCCTGGCCCCGCGCCGGCGTGCGGCAATTGCCAACTATCAGGGCAGCGTAAGCCAGCCTGAAATGGCGGTGGTCGAGCGCCTGAACAAGGAACCGTTGCTGGTCGAGTACGGCAAGTCGTTCTTCCCGGTGCTGTTCATCGTACTGGTACTGCGCTCGTTCCTGGTCGAGCCGTTCCAGATCCCTTCGGGGTCGATGAAACCCACTCTGGAAGTGGGCGATTTCATCCTGGTGAACAAGTTCTCCTATGGCATTCGCCTGCCGGTGATCGACAAGAAGGTCATCGAAGTGGGTGACCCGCAGCGCGGCGACGTCATGGTGTTCCGTTACCCGAGCGACCCGAACGTCAACTACATCAAGCGGGTGGTCGGCCTGCCAGGCGATGTGGTGCGTTATACCAACGACAAGCGCCTGTTCGTCAACGGCCAGCCGGTTGCCGAACAGCTGGTAGGTAGCGAGCCGGGCACCTTGGGCAGCGCCACGCTGTACAAGGAAAAGCTGGGCGAGACCGAACACCTGATCCGCAAGGAAATGAGCCGCTATCGCATGCCGCCGGACCAGCAATGGACCGTGCCGGCAGGCCACTACTTCATGATGGGCGACAACCGCGACAACTCCAACGACAGCCGTTTCTGGGATGACCCGAACATTCCCAAGGAGCTGCACGGCATGGTTCCGGACCGGAACATCGTCGGCAAGGCCTTCGCGGTATGGATGAGCTGGCCGGAACCCAAGCTCAGCCACCTGCCCAACCTGTCGCGGGTCGGTTTGATCCATTGATACCCATCGGCGCTGTTCAGCAGACAGCGCCGAATGCATTTCTGACATAGGCTGTGTTCTCAGGGATCGGGAGATTCGCCGCACATCGCGCGGCGGGCCACAGCCAAACAGTCTTTCAGGATGTTGATTTGAACAACGCGTTAAATAACCAACGGGTGGCCGCATGAGTGCTTCCCTTGCCCGTCTGGAGCGAAAGCTCGGCTACACCTTCAAGAACCAGGACCAGATGCTCCTGGCGCTGACCCATCGCAGTTACGCCGGGCGCAACAACGAGCGCCTGGAGTTCCTGGGTGACGCCATTCTCAACTTCGTCGCCGGTGAAGCGCTGTTCGAGCGTTTTCCGCAGGCCCGCGAAGGCCAGCTGTCGCGCCTGCGGGCGCGGCTGGTCAAGGGCGAAACCCTGGCCCGCCTGGCCCGTGGCTTCGACCTTGGTGAGTACCTGCGCCTGGGGTCCGGCGAGCTCAAGAGCGGTGGTTTTCGCCGCGAGTCGATCCTTGCCGATGCGCTGGAAGCACTGATTGGCGCCATTTACCTGGACGCCGACATGGAAACCGCCCGCGAGCGCGTGCTGGCCTGGCTGGCCAATGAGTTCGAGGGCCTGACCCTGGTCGACACCAACAAGGACCCGAAAACCCGCCTGCAAGAGTTCCTGCAGTCGCGCAGCTGCGAGCTGCCGCGCTACGAAGTGGTGGATATCCAGGGCGAGCCGCACTGCCGCACCTTTTTCGTCGAATGCGAAGTGGTGCTGCTGAACAACAAGAGCCGTGGCCAAGGCGTTAGCCGGCGTATTGCCGAGCAAGTTGCCGCTGCGTCTGCACTGATCGCCCTGGGCGTGGAGAATGGCAATGACTGATAGCAACCCGACCCGCTGCGGCTATGTAGCCATTGTCGGCCGCCCGAACGTGGGCAAGTCGACCCTGCTCAACCACATCCTCGGCCAGAAGCTGGCGATTACCTCGCGCAAGCCGCAGACCACCCGCCACAACATGCTCGGCATCAAGACCGAAGGTGATGTGCAGGCGATCTACGTCGATACCCCTGGCATGCACAAGGCCAACGACAAGGCCCTGAACCGCTACATGAACCGCAATGCTTCGGCGGCCTTGAAAGACGTCGATGTGGTGATCTTCGTGGTCGACCGTACCAAGTGGACCGACGAGGACCAACTGGTGCTGGAGCGCGTGCAGTACGTGACCGGGCCGCTGATCATCGCGGTCAACAAGACCGACCGCATGGAAGAGAAGGCCGAGCTGATCCCGCACTTGCAATGGCTGCAGGAGCAATTGCCGAACGCCGAGGTGATGCCGATTTCTGCGCAGCAGGGCCATAACCTCGAGGCGCTGGAAGCGCAGATCGCCAAGCACCTGCCGGAAAATGACCATTTCTTCCCGGAAGACCAGATCACCGACCGCAGCAGCCGTTTCCTGGCGGCCGAACTGGTGCGCGAGAAGATCATGCGCCAGCTGGGGGCCGAGTTGCCTTACCAGATCACCGTGGAGATCGAGGAATTCAAGCAGCAGGGGCACGTGCTGCACATCCACGCGCTGATCCTGGTTGAGCGCGATGGCCAGAAAAAGATCATCATTGGCGACAAGGGCGAGCGCATCAAGCGCATCGGCTCCGAGGCGCGCAAAGACATGGAAGTGCTGTTCGACTCCAAGGTCATGCTCAACCTGTGGGTCAAGGTGAAAGGTGGCTGGTCCGACGATGAGCGCGCGTTGCGTTCGCTGGGTTACGGCGACCTGTAAGCCATACTGTTGGGGCCGCGGTGCGGCCCATCGCCGGCAAGCCAGTTGCCACAGGTGCTGCACAAGCCCTGGGTGCGATGCGGTCGGTGTGTGGCTTGCCGGCGATGGGCTGCACAGCCGCCCCACTGTGCGGTTTTCCTGGCTACAGGGAACGAGTGATCTCCCATGGAACAACCTGTCGGCCAGCCAGCCTATGTGCTGCACAGCCGCGCCTACAAGGAAACCAGTGCGCTGGTGGACTTTTTTACCCCGCAGGGCCGCATGCGCGCGGTACTGCGCCGTGCGCGCGGCAAGGGTGGCAGCCTGGTACGGCCGTTCGTGCCGCTGGAGCTCGAACTGCGCGGGCGTGGCGAGCTGAAGAATGTCGGGCGCATGGACAGCGCCGGCATCGCCGCCTGGTTGCATGGCGATGCACTGTTCAGCGGGCTGTACCTCAACGAGTTGCTGATGCGCCTGCTGCCTGCCGAGGCGCCATTCGTGGCCCTTTTCGAGCACTACGCACTCACCCTGCAGGCCTTGGCCGAGGGGCGCCCGCTGGAGCCGCTGCTGCGTTCGTTCGAATGGCGGCTGCTCGATGAGCTTGGTTACGCGTTTTCCCTGAGCCAGGACGTCAACGACTACCCCATTGCCGCCGATGGCCTGTACCGCTTGCGCGTGGACGCAGGCCTGGAACGGGTCGAGCTGGTGCAACCCGGCTTGTTCCGCGGCACCGAGCTGCTGGCCCTGGCGCAAGCCGATTGGAGCGCGGACGGTGCCTTGCTCGCCGCCAAGCGCCTGATGCGCCAGGCCCTGGCCGTTCACCTGGGCGGCAAGCCACTGGTCAGCCGGGAACTGTTTCGCAAGCGCTGATCACGACGTATGCTGTGGGCCTCAATCTTCAGGAGAGCCTTTCGTGACTCACAGCAACCGCATGCTTCTTGGCGTCAACATCGACCACGTGGCAACCCTGCGCCAGGCCCGCGGCACGCGTTACCCTGACCCGGTCAAGGCTGCCCTGGATGCCGAGGAAGCAGGCGCCGATGGCATTACCGTGCACCTGCGCGAAGATCGCCGGCACATTCAGGAGCGCGACGTGGTGCTGCTCAAGGACGTGCTGCAGACGCGCATGAACTTCGAAATGGGCGTCACCGAAGAGATGATGGCCTTTGCCGAGAAAATTCGCCCGGCGCACATTTGCCTGGTGCCTGAAACCCGTCAGGAGCTGACCACCGAAGGTGGCCTGGACGTGGCCGGGCAGGAGGCACGGATCAAGGCGGCGGTGGAACGCCTGGCACGCACTGGCGCCGAAGTGTCGCTGTTCATCGATGCTGACGAGCGGCAGATCGAGGCCTCACGCCGGGTCGGCGCCCCCGCCATCGAGCTGCACACCGGGCGCTATGCCGACGCGCAAACCCCAGCCGAGGTGGCCGATGAGCTGCGGCGCATTGTCGACGGTGTGGCGTTTGGCGTGGGTCAGGGGCTGATCGTCAATGCCGGCCATGGCCTGCATTACCACAACGTCGAGGCTGTGGCGGCGATCAAGGGTATCAATGAGCTGAACATTGGCCACGCATTGGTGGCGCATGCCCTGTTCGTGGGCTTCAAGGCTGCAGTGGCCGAGATGAAGGCGTTGATCGTCGCGGCTTCGCGCTGATCTGTCAGTTGCCTGTACCGGCCTATTCGCGGGTACAGGCGGCCGATCACTCGGCAGGAAACACCAGCGTGAAGCGGGTCGGCCCCAAGGGGCTGCTGCTCACCTCAACCCGCCCGCCGTGCAGTTGCATGATCGATTTGACGATCGCCAGCCCCAAGCCGGTCCCGCCCTCCAACCGCGAGCGCCCCGAACCTACCCGGTAAAAGCGTTCGAACAGCTGTGGCTGCTCAGCCGCAGCGATGCCTGGGCCACGGTTCTGCACAGATAGCCGTATTTCGTTGCCTGTACGCTGGATATGCAAGTCGACCGGTTCACCCTCAGGGCTGTGCCGTATGGCATTGCTCAACAGGTTCGACAGCGCCCGTTGAACCATCAACCGGTCGCCCAACGCCGTGCCCCAACCCTGCACCCGCAGCGCTACGCCTTTGAGCTCGGCACTGTAGGCGAACAGCTCGACTACCCGGGCAGTCTCGTCGGCCAACGCCAAGGGCTTGAGCGCCACCTGGGTTTGCGGTTGGCTGACCTGGGCAAGAAACAGCATGTCATTGATGATGCGGTTGAGCCGGGTCAGCTCCTCGATACTGTCTTCCAGCACCTCCCGGTAGTTGGCGTTCTCCCGTTCGCGCGCCAGGGTCACCTGGGCCTTGCCCATCAGGTTGCTCAAGGGGGTACGCAGTTCGTGCGCCAAGTCGTCGGAGAACTGCGCGAGCTGGCTGACACCCTGGTCAAGGCGGTCGAGCATCACGTTGATGCTGCGCGCGAGTTCAGCCAGTTCCAGTGGCAGGCCGCTGGCGGGCAGGCGATGCTGCAGGTCCTGGGCCGAAACCTGGCCAGCGATGCGCCGAAAATGTCGCAGGGGCTTGAGGCCGCGCTGCATCAGCCACCAGGCCCCCGCGCCAATCAGCAGCAGCAGCAGCGGCAGCGCCAGCAGGGTTGAGTGCAGGTACGCCTGCAACAGGGCGTTATCGTCGGCGCGGTTGAGCGACATCAGCACCTTGACCGGGGTGTTGTCACGCAGGCGCATCAACCGGCTGACGGTCAGGATCTGGTTGCCGCTGCTGTCGCGCCAGGCGTGAAAGGCCAGGCGTTCGTCGGTGGGCAGCTCAGCGACGCGCGAGTCCAGTGCCGGCCCCAGGCTGAGCAGGTGCGGGTGGCGGCTTTCCTGCGCCAGTACGCTGAGGCTGAGGTTGTCGTGCCCCATCACCAGGTCGAGCAGGGGGTGGACCCTGGTGCCCAAGTCCTCGCTGCGCAGATCGACGCGCAGGTTGTGCTCGACCTGCAGCATCTTGCGCGCCAGGTCCTTGCGTGCGCGGCTGTCCAGCTCGTGATCCAGGGCGAACACGGCCAGGCAGGCCAGCAACAGCACCAGTGCAGCGCCCATCAGCGTGACGCTAAGCCCCAGGCGCAAAGAAAGGCTGGTAGTCTTCAAAAACGCGCCTCCAGCACGTAGCCGACACCGCGCAGGGTATGGATCAGTTTGGTGTCGAACGGGTCGTCGATCTTGGCGCGCAGGCGCCGGATCGAGACCTCTACCACATTGGTGTCGCAATCGAAATTCATGTCCCACACCAGTGAGATGATCTGCGTGCGCGACAGCACTTCACCGGTCTGGCGCATCAGCAGGTGGAGCAGGGCGAATTCCTTGGCGGTCAGGTCGATGCGTTGCCCGGCGCGATAGGCGCGGTGGCGGCCCGGGTCCAGCTCAAGGTCGGCGACCCGCAGGGTACTGGGTTGCAGTTGCTGGTCGTTGCGGCGCAGCAGGCTGCGAATGCGCGCCAGCAGTTCAGGGAACTCAAAGGGTTTGAGCAGGTAGTCATCGGCGCCCAGGTCCAGGCCCTTTACCCGGTCGGCCAGGCGGCCATGGGCGGTCAGCATCATGATGCGCGTCGCCGATTCGGCACGCAGGCGCTGAAGCACGGTCCAGCCATCGAGCTCGGGCAGGTTGACGTCGAGGATGACCAGGTCGTACGGGTGCTGGCGTGCCAGGTGCAGGCCGTCGGTGCCGGTATGGGCGCAGTCGACCACATAGCCGTTTTCGCGCAGCCCTTGCTGCAGGTAATCGGCGGTACGCAGCTCGTCCTCGATGATCAGTAGGCGCATGGGTTGGCTCGGTGTGGTGAAAAGGGGGCGATTCTCGACCCTGTAGTGACATCAGGGTCAAGGCGCAGGATGTTACGGCATGCGTTAGCGGCCGAGGCGTAGATAACGGATTTGTAATGCGGGTGTTATCTGGCTGTCCGTTGCGGCGCCGGCATGGCGATTGCGCCGGCACATTGCAGGACTGTAATCCGCGCCTCACCTTGCTGTTAGCCAGCCCCTGCGACCATGGCCTGACTGATCGGCTACCACGAGGCAACCCCGATGAACCTGACCAAATACCTACTGTTGGCCACCCTTGCCCTGGGCAGCGCCAGTGTCTACGCCGAGGGCGGTGCGGAGCGCTCCAGGCAGTTCTGGCAAGCGTTCCGCGAAGACCAGCAGCGCCTGCACGGCGACAAGCAGCAGGCCGTGGCCGAGCGCGAGCGCAAGGCGCAAGAGAAGGCCCGTGAGGTGGCCAAGGATTGAGTCGCAGCAGCGGCGCCGGCACTGCTCCCCGGCGTTGCTGTCTTCAGGCGCCCGCATGGGTAATGCCTGTCAGTTAAGCGTTAATGGGGCTGCTTTGCAGCCCTTCGCGGGCACGCCCGCCCCCACAGGGCGCTGAACTCAAGAAA